>JBLIIE010000098.1:0-20333 GCA_047634635.1 Granulosicoccus sp.
TATCGTAGCCTCTTGATCGAGGTCTTTGTCGACTGGCAAGACAAGACTTCGGCTTGCCTGAAAGAGGCGGTAGAAGCGGGAGAAATTTCCTCGAACATAGATTGTGACAAGGCCGCAGAGTTTTTCTGGATAGGTTGGGAAGGCGCCGTATTGCGGGCAAAGCTTGAAAAATCTGAAATGCCGTTGCGACTATTCGCAGAAGGTTTTATAGCAGGAATTGAACGTTGATATTTTTTGGCATATCACTAGACGATCGGTCTAATTTAGACAGGTAATAACCGATCCGGCATGGAATCGAATTAGGAAAATCCCAAGACATGAGACACGCAAGACGATGAATGATGTGAACAAAATAGAAAACTACATTGCAGGTGAAATAGCTCAAACCACTAGCGGACGGGGTCAGGATGTATTCAATCCCGCTTCGGGTGAAATCACTGGCCAAGTTATGTTTTCCAATGCCATTGATGTTGACATCGCCGTGGCTGCGGCTAAACGGGCTTTTCCTGCATGGGCGGATACTCCACCTATCCGCCGCTCTCGCATAATGAACCGGTTTTTGGCTTTGATGAATCAAAACAAAGACAAGCTGGCGGAATTGATAACGGCCGAACACGGCAAGGTGTTCTCTGATGCACGAGGAGAAGTTGAGCGCGGGATTGATGTTGTGGAGTTCGCTTGTGGCGCACCGCAACTGCTCAAAGGTGATTTCTCAGACCAGGTTTCGACCGGCTTGGATAATTGGACAATGCGTCAACCGCTGGGTGTTGTTGCAGGCGTCACGCCTTTTAACTTCCCGGTTATGGTGCCTGCGTGGATGTATCCAATGGCCATTGCAACGGGCAACACTTTCATCCTCAAACCTAGCCCGACAGATCCAACCCCATCACTGTTCATTGCCGATCTGTTCAAACAAGCCGGATTGCCCGACGGTGTATTCAATGTTGTGCAAGGTGACAAGGAAGCGGTGGATGCGCTATTGGTCCATGAGGATGTCAAAGCGGTTTCGTTTGTTGGTTCTACGCCTATAGCGAATTACGTCTACGAAACTGGTGCACGTGAGGGCAAGCGTGTTCAGGCGCTTGGTGGTGCAAAAAACCATTTGGTAGTAATGCCGGATGCAAATATCGATAGTGCCGTTGACGGTCTGATCGGCGCAGCTTATGGGTCTGCAGGCGAACGCTGTATGGCGATTTCTGTAGCACTTCTGGTTGGCGATGTGGCTGATGAAGTGATTCAAAAATTACAGGGTCGCACTAAGAATTTAAAGATAGGGTCTGGAATGAATGAATCCAATGAAATGGGGCCAATCGTAACGGCGGCTGCTCAGAAACGGATCGTAGGCTATATCGACAAAGGTGTCGAGGAAGGCGCCAAGCTGCTCGTGGACGGACGAAGTTATGTAGCGCCCGATGCGGAAAATGGATTCTTCCTAGGTGCCAGCCTTTTCGATCACGTCACCACAGACATGACAATCTACAAGGAAGAGATATTCGGACCTGTTCTGGCTTGTGTTCGTGTTAAAGATTTCGACGAAGCAATCCGCCTTATCAACGCTCATGAGTTTGGTAATGGCGTGGCCTGCTACACACAAGATGGCAGTATCGCTCGTGAATTCGGCCGCCAGATCGAAGTGGGAATGGTGGGCATTAACGTTCCGATACCAGTTCCGATGGCATGGCACGGCTTTGGTGGTTGGAAGAAGAGCCTGTTTGGCGATATGCACGCCTATGGTGAAGAAGGTGTTCGTTTCTACACCAGACAGAAATCTATAATGCAACGTTGGCCCTCGAACATATCGAAAGGGGCTGAGTTCTCCATGCCAGTCGCCCAGTAACTCTCCAACTAACGGGAATACAAATTATGCAAAATTCTGAACCTGAAAAATTGGCTGGAGGTCCACTGTCAGGCATCACTGTTCTAGATTTTTCACGTGTTTTGGCAGGCCCATATTGCACGATGGTACTAGCTGACCTTGGCGCCCGGGTCATCAAGGTAGAAAAGTTTGGCACTGGCGATGACACTCGAGCATTTCCACCGTTTGTTGATGCAGAAAGTGCTTATTTTATGTGCTTTAACCGCGGCAAGGAAAGTATTGTCCTTGATATAAAATCACCTCGCGACCGTCTGCTGCTGGAACGCCTATTAGATACCTCAGATGTTTTGGTTGAAAATTTTCGCCCCGGTGTGATGGATCGTTTGGGCTATGGGCCGGATCGGCTCGCCAAAACCCATCCTCACTTGATCTATGCCTCGATCTCGGGCTTTGGTCATTCGGGTCCTATGTCCGACTTACCGGGCTATGACATGGTGGTTCAAGCCATGGGCGGTGTCATGAGTCTCACTGGTTGGCCAGGTGAGCGCCCTGCCCGAGTCGGAACTAGTTTTGGCGATTTAGGTGCAGCACTTTTCGGCGTGATCGGTATTGTATCTGCGTTGTACAAACGAACTAAAAATGCCCAGGGAGACAGGGTCGATATCGGGATGCTGGATTGCCAGGCTGCGCTTATGGAAACTGCGCTGGCGCGCTATGACGTTGAAGGTAAAGTGCCAACTCGAACAGGTGATTGCCATCCATCTCTTGCACCATTCGAGACCTTCGAGGCTGAAGATGAAAGGTTTGTCATTGCAGCAGGCAATGATCAATTGTTTCTGTTGATGGCCGATGCGTTGGACGCACCAGATCTGGCGCTTGATCCCGATTTCTCCAGTAACGATTTGCGGGTGCGTAACCGGCCTAAGATGGTGGCAGCCATAGAAGCGATCACACGCACCAAACCTGTCCAGCTCTGGCTGGATGCCCTGAACGAAGCCGGTGTACCTTGCGGCCCGATCAATACGATTGACCAGGTCCTAGACCATCCCCAGCTGTTGTCACGCAAGATGATTGTTAAAGTCGAAGGGCAAGGAGCCAAACCATTCCGAACGGCAGGCAACCCTATTAAATTATCCGCTTATCAAGACCTTGACCCTGAACAGGCTCTAAAGTCCCCTGGACTTAATCAGCACCGAGAGGCCATTCTGGCAGAAGTCATGGCCGGCGCACAGTCCTATGACCCGTGTACTGGAACAGAAACACCACAGCCAGAAGATGATTCGGACCAGGAAGCAAACCCTTGGACGAGCTCTATGAGCTCAGTCTGAACGCCCCCTAATCTAAGAGAATACACCATGACTAACACACACTCTAAGGCAAAAGACAAAGCCTCCAGTAATTCAGAAGATCAAACCAAAGCTGAACCCACAAAGTCGATAGATCGCAATAGCCTGGAAACGATCATCGTTGAACGACGCGAACGTGTTGGCCTGATCACTCTGAACCGCCCCAAGAGTCTCAATGCGCTTAATCTTCAGTTGGCTTCTGAAGTCGTCGCGACTCTCAGGGGATTTGACGCAGATGAAAGGATCGGCGCAATCGTAATCACCGGAAGTCCACGTGCCTTTGCAGCGGGTGCAGACATAGAGGAGATGGCTGAGAAGACGCTGGTTGAGCTGCTAACCAATGACATTTTTGCTGATTGGGATCAGATGCGAATTATCAAGAAGCCGATCATTGCGGCGGTTAGCGGCTTTGCGCTTGGCGGCGGTTTTGAACTTGCAATGTTGTGCGATTTCATCATTGCAACTGAAGATGCTCAATTCGGTCTGCCCGAAATCAAGCTTGGTATCTTGCCAGGAATTGGTGGGTCGCAACGATTGGCAAAATCTATCGGCAAAGCCCTGGCAATGGACCTGATCTTGACGGGGCGCACCATCGATGTACACGAAGCCAAGTCTGCCGGAATCGTCTCTCGGGTGGTCCCTTCAGGCGAGCTTTTACAAACCGCAATTGAGGCCGCCCATCAAATCGCAGGCCTTAATGCCCCTGCTGTGATCATGGCAAAAGAGGCCGTTAACCGCGCGTTCGAAACCTCATTATCAGAAGGTGTACTGCACGAGCGTCGGCTCTTTCAAGCTGCATTTGCTACGGACGGCCAAAAAGAAGGCATGGCAGCCTTTGTCGCTAAACGGGCTCCGGTTTTCCGCAACCGTTAATTCGGTACTTTCACAAAACACCAAAACGATAGGTAAACAAATGTCTTATGTGACTGTCGAAAAGTTGGGCCGTGCAGGTGTCATTGGCCTTGATCGGCCCAAGGCTCTTAACGCGCTTAGTCTAGAAATAATCTCCGACATCTGGAATGCCTTGGACATATTCCAAGCAGACCCCTCTATCAAGCTGGTTATTCTTAGATCCAACCATGAAAGAGCATTCTGCGTGGGCGGTGACATGCGTCGGATCAGTGAACTCAGCTTAGCGGGGCATTTTGACGAAGCCGAGAATTTCTTTCGCACAGAATACGATCTGAACTTACAAATCGCGTCATATCCCAAACCCTATGTGTCATTGATTGATGGCATCTGCATGGGTGGTGGCCTCGGACTGTCAATGCATGGTAGATACCGCATCGCTACTGAAAGAGCGATATTCGCGATGCCCGATACGGCCATAGGTTTTTTCCCGGATGTAGGGGCCAGCTACTTCCTACCTAGAATGCCGTTGTATTCCGGCTTTTGGATGGGCCTGGGTGGTGCGCGGATTAATAAATACGACGCTCTAAATCTAGGACTATCAACACATCTCACGGTATCCAACGCACTTCCAAAAGTTTTTGAGGCCCTATGTCACAGCAAGCAAGCAATTGACGCCATACTCAATATCCATTGCTCTACCTCGCACTATCAGCGCAATTCCTTGTCTCTTGCATCCGTGACATATTGTTTTTCTAAGCCAACGTTGTGCAGCATGTGTGAGTGTCTGGCGAAGTCCCAACAGACAGAGGTAGTGGCTGCCTACAAAGCGCTAAGAAATGCCTCGCCACGCAGTTTACAAGAAACGCTAACGCTTCTAAAAAACGGATTGAGATTTTCCTTGGAAGACTCCCTTAAACGTGAATTCGAGATGGCGAAACGCGCACTTCGACATCCCGACTTAGCTGAAGGGGTGCGCTCCATTCTTGTCGACAAGGATCACACACCAATCTGGAAATCATCGCATGCTTTCACCCCGCTAGCAGCTCCCTGGGGTCATGTCGCAATCCATTAAAAAAGAGAGATTTAGTAATCATGAGTAGCTCAGAATTTGACTACATTATCGTTGGTGGCGGGTCCGCTGGCTGTGTCCTTGCCAATCGATTATCCGAAGATCCAAAGACGACAGTGCTACTGCTAGAAGCGGGAGGCAAAGACAACTATGCCTGGATTCATATTCCGGTCGGCTACCTTTACTGCATGGGCAATCCACGTACTGATTGGTGTTTCAATACTGCCGAACAAGAGGGTCTTAATGGCCGTGCGCTAAATTACCCACGTGGACGTGTGCTCGGCGGATGTTCGTCAATCAACGGAATGATCTACATGCGTGGACAAGCACAAGACTACGACGGCTGGCACCAGATGGGAAACACGGGTTGGGGTTGGGACGATGTGCTGCCCTACTTCAAGAAATCTGAAGATAACTATGCTGGAGCGGACGAAATGCATGGTTCAGGCGGCGAATGGCGTGTGGATCAACAGCGGCTGTCCTGGCAAATTCTCGATGCGTACCGAGACGGCGCTGAACAAGCCGGAATCCCCAAGGTCGACGACTTCAATAGAGGTGACAATGAAGGGTCGTCCTATTTTCAAGTGAATCAGAAAAACGGGTGGCGTTGGAACACATCAAAAGCCTTTTTGCGCCCAGCCAAGAATCGGTCAAACCTGAGCATTGAGACACATGCACAGGCCCGTCGTGTTTTGTTTGAGGGCAAACGTGCGTGTGGTGTTGAAGTGGAACAACACGGTAAGCGTGTCAACTACCGTACCAAAGGCGAAGTTATCCTCTGTGCCGGATCAGTTGGATCACCGCAGATTCTAGAGCAATCTGGGATAGGTAATCCGATTCATTTACGGGCACAGGGTATTGACGTGCTGCATCAATCTGACGAGGTGGGCGAAAACCTGCAGGACCACCTTCAGCTGCGCGTAGCGTTTCGTGTTGAGGGTGTTAAAACGCTTAACCAGCGTGCGGGGTCGCTAATGGGTCGTCTCGGAATTGGTCTTGAATATGCATTCCTGCGTAGAGGGCCGATGTCGATGGCTCCCAGTCAGCTTGGTATATTTGCCAAATCTAGCCCGGAAGTCGAAACCGCGGATCTCGAGTTTCATGTACAGCCATTATCGTTGGAGAAATTCGGCGACCCACTTCATCCGTTCCCAGCCTTTACTGCAAGTGTGGTCCCACTGCGCCCGGAAAGTCGTGGATCGATCCATATCTGTTCCGATGACCCGTTGGCTCACCCAACAATCAACCCCAACTACCTCAATACGGAGGGCGATCGCCAGGTCGCTGTCCAAGCTATCAGACTAGCACGCGAAATTGCGAAGCAAGATGCTCTTAAAAAATACAATCCGTCGGAAATCAAACCAGGCTATGCCTATCAAAGCGATGAAGATCTGACCAAGGTTGCAGGTGATATTGGAACCACGATTTTCCACCCGGTTGGGACATGCCGTATGGGCGCAGATAGCGACTCAGTCGTTGACCCTCAGTTGCGTGTCAGAGGTGTAGAGAATTTGCGCGTTGTTGATGCCTCTGTCATGCCAACGATAACATCAGGTAACACGAATTCCCCGACCATTATGATTGCAGAAAAAGCGGCTGATATGATTAGGCTATAAGTACTATTGGTGCGGCACCCTATTTGGATAAAACATATGCGGCCCATCAAACTCCCCTATTGAAATACTGTGGGTCAGTATGCCTCCCCGCATTTCATGTAACAAAAATGCACCGGGTTCTTTAGTCAGACAATTAGGCGCACCGACACGCAAATCCATGGACACGGAATGAGACGTTGCCGGTGCAATTTGACACATCACGCTACCAAACATCGCGGTAATGTTGCGATGTACATGACCACATACCAACTTTAACTCCCCTCGGTACTCTGACAAAATGGTTTTCAATTCATCGCTTTCGCGCAGATTCTGAATATCCATCTTTTCTATACCCGTCAAAATGGGAGGATGGTGAATCGCAACGATGGCAGGCTTATCTTCCAAAGTAGCCAATGTGCGCCGTAAATAGCTAAGCGTTGAATCGCTCAGATGTCCATGCGATTTACCAGCGACATTCGTATCCAAGCCAATTAAAGCCATGTCAGCTAAGTCTACAAACCAGTTGATCGGTCCTGTTTTTTGCATCCACTCCTGATCGGCAAAGCCCAACCGCATTGCCTCTACATTGTCATGGTTTCCGGTGATCGCTTGATACGGAATTTCAAGTGGCTCCATGATTTCACGGAACAGTTGATACTCCTCTGCCGTTCCGAAATCCGTTAGGTCGCCTGTAACAATCGCCATATCGACAGGCCCAATAACTGGCAGCATGCGATTGACTGTTTCCACGCAAGCTTTAAGCGGCGCTGTGGTCTCAACCCGGCCATAGGCAAGTTCGCCTACAGGCACAATATGCGGATCTGAGATTTGGATGATTCTGGTCACGTACCACTTACTCCGAAGGCAATAGCATCAGGGCCTCCGGCGCTATAGCGACGTTGACTGTTTGGCCGATTTGCGGGGCGCTCAGACCGACGAATATCGATGTTAACAAATTGGGCGTGATGCCCTTAATACCAATGCGGTAATGCGTTCCCAAAAAAGTGACGACTTCCACCTGACCACACAGTGCGCCTTTGTCGTCAATGTGCCGTTCATTGGCAAGTCAACTCGCAGAGGGCAAGCTTGTCAAATTCACTGAGATGGCCATCCATCAGCCAGATGGTGTGTGCGTTTATACGAAAAAGATTTCACGGGCTCATCCGATCACAAGCAGCATCATGGACACAATTAGATCAAGCGTAACGTAATTTGACTGCACTGAATGGAGAGGTGGCCGATGTGTTTTTACCGCCCAAAGAGACAAAAAGGCTGCTAAGCGCTTTTTAAACGCCTGATCAAAAAGAATCATGCCTAACAAGGTGCCAGAGCAAATCATACGTCACCTTCGACATCGACGCGTTAGACCCCTCCGCTGCACCAGGCACTGGAACGCCAGTCGTAGGCGGCCTCTCGACCTACCAAGCACAGGAGATCATCCGTGAATTGGCAGGCATCGATGTGATCGGTATGGACGTCGTTGAAGTATCCCCTACCTATGACATCTCGGAGATCACCGCCATCGCTGGTGCCTCTACTGCCAACGAACTGCTTTGCCTATACGCGGCCAGCAAGTCCGGGCAGCGCTGAGGCTACACAATTACAACGTACTCATTTAGGATGCAGGAAATCTCATAACTAACCAGTTTCAACTGGACAATGACATTCGTGATGCAGAATTAGCCAAATTTTGTCATCGAACGAAGTTTCCTTTGCCGTAATATTAACGCGACAGTGGTGGAAAACGACCAAGCACATAAGCAACGTACGACGTGACCGTAGTGCTGGGAATAGTCTGGCAAGTTAACTTATGCATACGTGTAGAATCTTCCAGTATGCCACTCTAGGCTGCAGTCGCATTTCTCCAAGACGTAAAAGCCCCTGTCTGTGTGATCGATAATAATCAGCTGTAACCAGATGACGACTTAGATTAAACCGATAATAAAACCATACGGCATATTGAATAATTTCTGAAGGAAATCTGTAACGCTTGCAAATATTCATCCTTCGATTATCAAATAGAAAAGCTTAGCTTGTCAGTACCCAAATTTTGGAACCGCGATGGTTAATGAAGTCTATGACTACGTCATCGTTGGCGCTGACTCAGCCAGCAGCGTTTTAGCAAATCAGCTTGGCCTACCTCACTAAACGATCTACCACAACTGATCGAGTGACAACGGTGTATTCTTCAGATTTAACTCCCCTGCTGCTTTCATGCGAAGATAGGCAGCCTCGGCCAGAGCTCTGCAATCAGCAAGAGCCTCTTCCAAATTGCGATGACTAAATGTTGTTATAACCTGTGCAGCCAGCTCTGGTTCGTTCGCCTCTAATAATACGGAGGCAATACGCACAATATCCTGAAGTTCCGCATTTGTATTTGATTCGACGTTAGACCAATGCGCTCGCACTTCCTTAAGAATTGTTTCGGGATTTTGAAAGGCCAAATGCATTAGCCGCTTATAGGCATATACAGCCGAGCCAGCAGTCTCTATTCCCTGCGAAACCAGCGACACCGAGTCGGCAGTGGCCATCGCTTTACGGATATCTTGAAAGCGATGGCCTTCCCCGTTGGTCAGATAGCGATGTTGCTGGTATTCGGCAGGCACCGATGTCTGCCCTAAAAATACGGGTAACAAGGGTGACGTGACGGCCCCGACGGGTGCGAACCACATCATCCGCAACGCAGTATACTTTAGGTGCAGCAGCGGTACCACTTGCCCATAGCCTGCAGTGTCGCCCGTGAGCTTCTGTGTGTTAATCGACCAGAACACATCCTCGAGTGTGATTTTTTGCGGTCGCTCAGCTCGTTCTTGCATGACAGATTCAATCCATTTCACCCCAGCCCAACGGCCTTTGCCATCACCGTAGATGGCATTCACATTAAAAACACCATTTGTGGGATCATGCCAACCATGCTCAGTGGCGGTGTCGAAGAAATGCGCTGGAAAAATAAAATCATCGTTGGGTTGTGAGGGAATATCCCCGATATAGCCGGGCCGTGATGCACGAATGCTATCCGGGCCCAACCTCTCTGCAACCCACAGACCTTTACCGCCCGCGAATTCGATCACCACCCACGCTTCATCTGGGTCGGCGATGAGATGCGAGTTGCCGCCATAGCTTGAATAGCCATGCTCGGCTATAAGCTGTGCAATAAGGTCAACGCCTTCGCGAGCGGTTTTTGCTCGCTCGATTATAATGCGCGCTAAATCTGAATAGTTCGGTCCAGACTGATCCTTCGGCGTCATGTCTATCAATTCAGAACGCGACGTCGACCAGATATCGCGCACCGCTACACCGTGTTCGTTTAGCCCTCCATTAGTCAAAGGAGCGGGAGCGCCGAGGTAATAGCTATAGCTGACGCGTATGTTTCGAGCGGTTATTGGCGCCTGCGGAATTTGCGATAAATATCCCGGCATGTCTGCCTGTGGCGTCACACCCACACTAATCGTCGCGCCACTAGGATATTCCCGTGCCGGATGAATTTCAAGCCAATGGCTGGAAGGCTCGTCGCCATAACCCGCTAGGTATGACCGGCCATCTGCCGTATGGTTGCGCCCGATATAGATACCGTAGCTCATGCCCTGTTCTCTCTTTGAATGCAGTAGCAGCTACAAGTGATGTAGCTGGATGTGAGTAAGGTCTTTTGCTTAAAAGCCGTCATGGCACTCTAAGGAAATTAAACATCGATCTTGTTAGTCAGAACATATAATAGCGTAGGCCAAATCAGCGTACAAAAGGTGGGTAATAACTTTTTACACATCAAGGCTTAGATGGATGTTTACAGGACTTTTATTGTATTTTTTCACACATCAAAGGCATCGCAAAATTCGATCCATTAATAACGGCTGTTTCATTGTCGATATTTATACCGATCATGAAATTTGAGATTTCATTCGTGTTTGAATCTAAAAGCCTAAGTCCTGAAAAAAACACATGATGGCCATTTTTCATGACAACACCCATTCCTTCATAGCATGCAGAATATGCACACACAGACATATCGCCGTCGATACCGTTGACTTGTACGCTTAATGGTGTAAATCCATCTGAGGTTTTGCACTCCCCCATTTGGCACTGAATTTCCATATCAGGGTTACTGCAGCTCCAGAGCATCGAGTGTGCTGTGTATGGAATGACTGCTATGGTAACCATCGTTAGGGCAGCAACAACTCTCATATTCTGATATCCATTATCTCAATATTGACAGGACAAAACACTCCACTTTCTTGTAGTTATTGTCAACTACCTATTTAAACTACTATATCTTGTTGGGCCTTCAACAAAATTCAGATAGAGTCAGAAACTACTAAAAGACATCTTAGAACTCAGTCCTCATTGGCTGAATAGCGTCTAAGAAATCGTTAAAAGCATTTAAGTAGGTATCTATGTCTTTCTTGTCATGCGCAAAAGAGATAGATGGGCCGTGTAAAAACATCGGTTCCCAAATTCCTCTATTGCCCATAAATGCGCGAGTAGCTAAGCTAAAGAAACGATCGATGCATTTAATAGCCTGAGCACCGGTTTTGGGTAGGGTTTCACTTAAACGGATACCCATAGGATTACACAAGCAGAAAACAGTCCATGGATAACTTCGATTTTTCAATGTTTCTTCCATACCATCTGCTAGTTTGGTCGCACGTTCTTGTACATGCCCCTAGCATTATTTATTTACTACGTGCTCCAACGCTGCGTCAGATGCAGCAGTGTTAAGAGCATTGCCGTAAAACAGGCTCTGTCACAAACTCGTTATATAGGAATATTTTAACCTATAAGATTAGGGATATAAGAATCGCCAAAATACTGTTTGCGACAGAGCCATAAGTTTCACTTATGATCTTTGCCCAGGAGAGTTCTGTGCTAAGGGAGTTGACTGAACCTTATTCCGCTAACATCGGATAGCCTTCAGTGTAGATCCAGTCCTTATCCTTAGCAGGAACATGACACCCGAGGCAGTCAGATTGATAGTTTGCGGCACGATTCTTTGTGAGGTCATCCGGTTTGAACAACGCCCAACCCCAACTATCACCCCATAGAGGATTATCCTCGAAGCGATCTTCCCCATCTTTTATCATCACGAACCATTGCTTGAGACTTTGGGTCGCGTGGCTGACCTCCAGTCCGGTAGTATAAGCCCCAGACTCAGACGCACGCAGTTCCTTCACCAGCGTTGCACCATCAGGAAACTTTCCAGTTTTACGATACGCCTCTACCGTGGCGCGCTCAGTATATACGTCGTGAAAACCACTGGCGCCACCATCGGGTGCAAACCAGGACCCCAAATGGACCATTGAGGTCCTGAACCCTTCAGGGAAACTGATATTACCGTGCTCGTCGACATGGATCGAAAACGTTTCTGCGGCTACTGCTTTCGACTGAAACAATCCCCCAGCAGGCATGTTACTACCAACAATGGCTAGCAACACCACGGCACCAATGATCTTCGGTAAAGGTCGCATACTTAATTTCCCATTTGCAGCACGCGTTACGTTTTTAGTTGCCTGTCTTCATATCAGGTACGAGTTCCGATAACGTACCTCCCACTGCATTTTCACCTGTGCCTTTACCTGCGCGCAATACTGGATAGTATTGGGTAAACACGAAATCGTCAGCCGCGGCGGCTGCATGGCAAGCGTTACACGATGCCGCCGGGAACGCAGTAGCGGTTTCAGTCAGAGTTTTATGATCAGGACTTGAAAAACTATAATACGCCCAGTTTCCTGGTTCATCTGGGAAGTGCTCTTTACTTTTAATCGTTGCTTCCAAACCAATGTAATCACCCTGGAAATAGCCATTGCCGCTCACTGCTATCTTACTTCCCACAGAAACCAATTCCTTTATAAGGATGGTTTGATCGCGAAAAGCACCCGTGTCTTTCCAATGAGCCCAGCTTTCAGGATCAATATAGACATTATGATGCTCGGGAAAAGCTGCTTTGCCGTTATTAAGTTCGTTCGGCGTGACTGGTGTACCTACATAGATCCACTCTCGAAAACCCGTCGGTCGAATAAGCTCCCCATCTTCGATCTTGAAGAAGTCCTCGGCCAATGCAACGCCTGTTGCTCCCAACTGCAAAGTCAGCACAAGTATCACTGCACCAGCTGCGGTTAAATTAGCTTTTTTACTACCCATGATTTTCATATAAATTCCGTTGTTTTTGTTCGTCGAGGTGGTAAACGTCATGAACGTCATGAGGTTCTCATTTAACTTCAATTCTTTTGATTGTTACGTCCAATTGGCCATAGCCTAGTTTCACACGAGGCTATCATCGTCCAGAGGAATTCGGAAATTGGCATTTGATAGTCCAGCATAAGCGTTGGTTATCGTGCATTTTTAGCTTTCATACTGCTCCAATTAACCTTTTGGGGAATAGGCACTACACCAAGCTGTATCGGCCACGTGGGATCCCTGGAACAAAGCGCAAGTGCCGGCACCATCAGCTTCACCAACTAGCTGATACAGCGCACAGTTTTCACAGGCTTGGCCTACAGTCGTTGACAAGACAACGTATTTCAGCGCCATACCTTGCCCTGACTTCTCATCGACCATGGGTGTGTCAGCTGCGAATGCCGTTCGTGATCCGATGACTGAAGCCACCGGAATGGCGATTGTGAAGGTGCTTGCGTTTTTTAGGAACCAACGGCGCTGCCGGCAAATTTCAGATTGAGACATTAGTCACTCCTAGTTAAGGTACACACGGATATTCTCTGTTTCTACTTTCGTTTGACTAACGACAGCGGCTAAGGTGGATTGAAACGAAGAGTATTTCTGTCCACTACCCAGCCTTCTCAGCTATCAGAAATCTGAACAGGATCCCTAGGCTAACTGCGAGCGAGATGAAGTAGAAATTACATTTCAATACAACGCTATAACTGTT
Organism: Granulosicoccus sp.; assembly: GCA_047634635.1. Classification (GTDB taxonomy): domain Bacteria; phylum Pseudomonadota; class Gammaproteobacteria; order Granulosicoccales; family Granulosicoccaceae; genus Granulosicoccus. Next base: position 13,556 of record JBLIIE010000098.1, read on the forward strand.
ACTTATGGTCTGTACCCAGGAGAGTTCTGTACGCTAATCAGAATATAAAACGCCGCTTGTCATTAGCGGCAGCGTGCTCACCTGTTGCGTGCACTATGATTAAGCGGACGAGCGGTGCAATACTTACGGAATTTCGTTTGATCTCACCACAAGCATCCTATCTATGGCCAACTCATGTAGATTATCGTAGCCATAGGCATAAACAACTGGACTGAAGAAGGTAGAATATCAACTATGGATTTCAATCAAGTAAGATATTTTCTAGCTCTTGCAGACACATTAAATTTCACGCGTGCCGCGGAGCGCTGTCATGTATCCCAACCTGCTCTAACACAGAGTATTAGGCGCCTTGAAGACGAATTGGGTGGCGATGTAGTGCACCGCGACGGTCGTTACACCGAACTAACGGAACTCGGTCGAGGCATGCGCGCTCATTTTGAGCAGATCAATCGCACCAGACTCTTGGTGAAAAAGACCGCAAAATCGCTTGTCTCGGACGACAACGCGGAGTTGAACGTTGGTCTGATGTGCACTATCGGGCCACGCCTGCTGGCTGGTATGTTGAATGATCTCCAAATGAATCATCCGATGATGTCGATCATACTGCACGATGTCACGACCACGGCATTTCCGGACCTATTGTTAACAGGTAGTTTAGATGCGGTCTTCTGTGCCCGACATGGGCCGGAACATAGGCGCCTGCGCCACATTCATCTGTTCAACGAACCAATGGTCGCAGTTTTTCCAAAAGACCATGTACTTGCGGCTTTTGACGAAGTGCCATTAGAAGAAGTGTTGAAACACCCTTACATCGAACGGCTGCACTGTGAGTTTCGGCAGGAAACTTATGAGTTCTCTAAAGAACGTAACTTGGAGATGAACATCATTTTTCGCAGTGAGCGCGAAGACTGGATTCAGAGCCTGATACACGATGGTGCCGGTGTCAGCGTCATTCCGCGCTACTCGCTGCTCCAACCAGAACTCAACTATCGTCCCATCGTCAATCCAGTGCCGACGCGTTCAGTTGAGTTAGCGATCGTGGACGGTGAAGATGTTTCCCCTGCTCTAGACCGGCTTATAACAGAATCAGTCGCCTACGCGTGGCCTACAACGTATGCGAACAACCCATCGAGTTAGTTGACGTTGTATCAAACCTCGGATCGAATTGTGGCCACACTAATGCGGGTTCTGCATCGAGCTTTTTCTTCTCATAGCTCCCACTCGTTGGCTCCGCTCCAAGTCGGAAGAAAAGCAATACCACGCCCAGCGAGAGCACTGTCATGTCACGGATCTACGTAAATTATAAATATAACTTTCGATTAAACCTAATATTGCAAGGTCATGCCCTTCACATCAGCGGACTTGAGATGGTCTCGGACCTAATTCCATTACTTACAATTTTGATTCTGAGAAATCCGGTAAGTAAGCAGTATTAGACGGGTTGCTGACTAATGATAGACATTACGATTCCGCTTCACATTTACAAGCACGGCTATGCCGTTTTTTTGGGCGCTTTCAAGAAGCGGACCTTAACTACCAAGGGCGTCATGTATTTTCGCCGGGAACGTTAGTAGCTAGCACTGAGATGTACGAGATGCTGGTTATTGGGGCGGGTGTTTTTGAAACACTCGCCACTGTGAAAATCAAATGAATAAACAGCAGAGCTAACCGTCAGGTTGATAGCACCCACCACGACGGCAAAAGGGTTACGGCTAATGGTTACAATGTAGAAGAAGTCGCTGCATTGCTGAAGAAGGCGAAAGCTGTCGATGTATTCCAAACAAAACCTGACCACTAAACACGTAAGTCAGTTCAGGCGAGTGGGAAGTGAGCAGATCACTCATGCATTCGACGAGAGCAAATTGGACTGAAGAAAAATGGTTCGGTTATTCCGAACAACTGCCTCTGATAGAAAAATCAGGCAGGTTTAACACTTTAAAACCTACCTGAGAAGGCATATCCCAGAGCATTCGCAACCAGAAGATCCATTAAACACCTCATCTGAGCATGCCGTGTTTTTTTCAACTCATTTATTGGCCTTCCGATTTTTTTGCATAGGGAAGATCAAGGACAATTCATATTCAATGCGGATTCTGCATCCTTTTGCTCAATACAAAATTTAGAGATATTCTCTTTCTGTAGCTCATTGGGTTCTGGTCTGCCAATAAGGTACGGTCGTTCGTACATCGCAACATCGCCAAACGCTTCAGCCACGGCTCTCAGACCCAACTCAGCATGTGCCAAATCAGCGTTGTAACCCTCCGCCTTTACCGCGCTGAGCTGATTGGCTCAGGCGCTCTGAGTTCCAGAACTTCTTGATCATGATCATCAGTGATCTGATCAACTTTGTTGGCCGTCGCGCAGTCAACGGATCAGTCGCCCTAATCCATCGCTGACAAATCGACGCTGACTACCGCACGGTCGGATTTCCAGCGATCACGAACGCGTGTGAAAAGCTGGTCAGCTTTCGCCCGCGGTGCCGACAAATCGATCGTCACACGCCAGGCGCGCAGTACATCATCGGTAACTACGCCAGTGTCACTGGCATACTCTATCGACTCATCAGCGGATATGTTCGGTACACGCAATGCGTGCTCTGCGTCGACGTCCTCGGAACTTTGGGTGTTATCGTGACTTACTGCGTCGGACGAATTAGTGACAGATTGTGTTGCCTGTTCAGTGAGCGTCGCCTGCCAGACTCCGATGCGTTGCGCAATCGTGCTTTCCAGCTCGTCAAACGGAAGACTAAGTAGAGTCGTACGGTCCTGGAACAAGGCCTGCTGTGCAGGCGTCAGCGCATCGAGCGTGGCTGCATTGTTGTCGATGTGAACCTGTAGCGCTCGCAGCTTCAGTTCCTGCCGCCGAACGCGTATTCTGCGCTCCAGCGTGAGCCGCGCCTGACGCGTCTCTTCAGTGACCGCATCCACAGCGTCGAACAAGCGATTGATGTCAGCTGCCTGTTCTAGCGCTGACTGCTTGGCCCCCTTTAGCATCTGCTCCGCGTCGCGAAACTGTCGGATGCTGTCGTTCGCCGAGGTGAAGTCGTCATCTTCCGATAGCGCGGCATCGACCGAGCGAATGCGTTCGACGAGTCCATCCTTCCACTCCTCAAAATTGGACTCTCTCACTTCTCCCGTCAATGTAATTGTCAATTCTGTCATGCGGCAAACAAGGTTCAGATGGGCGGCCGACGATAGCATCAAAAGCTAGGCTCCGAGCGGGCGAGAGCATAAAATAGTAAGCGCATCAAAAGCGACAAGAATTTCTGGGTGCGTATCAATCTCCAATCCTCCTCTCACTGCTTGCTAGTCAAATAGTCCCGTAACCACAACACTATTCCTGGAAAAACAATCAGTAAAATCACTGCAATCATCATAAGCATAAACATAGGCGCAGCCGCACGTGCAATGAATCCAATGTATTTTCCAGTCAGACCTTGGATCAGGAATATGTTGGATCCAATTGAGGGTGTAATTAGTGCCATTTCACCCACCAGCCCAACAAACACGCCAAATCAAATCTATACCGGCGGCGCGAATCAATGGCTCAACTGCCGCTAGGGTCAGTATGATCATGGAAATTCCATCCAAGAAACAATCCAGCAACATATACATCACCATAAGAGCAATACTGAGTTCGGTAGCTGAGAGGTCCATCTGACCAATCCATTCTGCAAGCGCGCGAGGTAAACCGGTAAACCTCATTGCAAGTGTTAAAAATGCCGAGTGGCAGAATTTAATCGATTTTATTCACTATTGCTACTGATGAATCTTCCATGATGCATCGCTCCAGTTTTTGAGTCAAAATAACATCACTAAAGGTAGAAAAAACTATTGATACTGACAGGAATACAATTTGTAAAATAAGGTTTTTATGGGATTTTTTATGGCAGTAAATAATGCTGACGCTTAAATCTAACCTGACTAAATAGTAAAGAACATGTTGTCAGCTAAGCGATAGGATAACTGTCACCCTATCTCGTTACAGACCAACCAAGGCAATAGAGTACGATATCAGCATAACCCATGGATAGTGATCTGGTAGACCGCGATTTTGATAAGCAATGATCTCGAGAATAGATGAATAGGCGAAAACTCTTTTTACGTGCCATAACAGCTGTACAGGAACCTGATATTGCCAGTTGCGCGATGATCATTGCGGGAGAGTTTCAACCAGGTTTGGATATTCAGGGTGAGCTCGGAGCAATCGATCGACTGGTGACAGAAGCCAAATCCTTTCCTGTTGTTGATGCACACTCTTTAGTGGAATTTCTGGCTGTAAAAAAGAGCTTCACTGGAAATGGCGATAACTACTACAGCATTTCAAACAGCCTTCTGAATCATGTACTGTCTAGCAGGCGCGGCATACCTATTACTCTTGCATTGGTTTACTTATCGGTTGTACAGAAATTGAAACCCGATACACAGCCCTTGAATGCATGGGGTATTAATTTTCCCGGGCATTTTCTGGTGGCTGTAAGCGATTGTAAGGGCGAACACCTTGTCGATCCTTTCAAGGGGTGTCTGGTTACCAGAGAAGATTGTTATTCCATCATCGCCAATCTCTATGGGCGCCATCATAAACCGGATGATCGCTACTTCGAGCGGGCCAACAGTAGGCAACTGCTTAGACGCATTCTGGAAAACCTGAAAGCGATCAATCTGCAAAAGGGCTATGCCACTTATGCGATGGCGTGTCTGGATTACCAGCTTATGCTCTATCCTGAAGACGTTGATTTGTTGCAACAACAAGATGAGATGCTTAATTTTCTACGAGACAAAGGCCAATCCGGAGAAAGTCGGTTGCAATAGCACCGATGTGGGCATTGTCAATTTAACTAACGAAAAGAAAAAGTTGGTTAACAACTATCTTTTAGGCACACGTATCCTAGGGGCTAAATTATAAATGCTCGATCTCGAAACATTCTGTGGCACCTGGCACTACTCAGGTGACGACCGTACCAAAACAGATTCCCTACTCGCGAGTGTAGTCCAAGAAAACTCTGCGCTCGCTGTGCTGATTTAAATGCCTTCAAGTGCACGCTGATAACGTGGTCCAAACTTCAAACACCAAAGGCGAATAGACGTTAAACTTCAAACCAACACGATCCAGAAAAAAGGCGTGCTTACAATGGCAACAACGATTGATGCATTAACTCGTTACCCCGTCAAAGGGCTAAGTGGAGAACCCCTGAATAGCGTTGAACTCACAACTGGCCAAGGATTCCCTTGCGACCGTCAATTCGGATTCGCTCGTCCGAACAGTGGCTTTGATCCCAATAATCCTAAGCCATTACCTAAATCAAGATTCTATATGCTAGCGCGCGACTCCTCTCTCGCGCTGCTCAATACAGAGTACAACGAAGAGGCAGGGCTTCTTTCAATTGCGTCAAAGGAAAAGTCAGCAACTTTTGATATCAATCTAACAGAAGGAAAACAGAGCGCTAGTCTGTTCCTTCAAGATCTTCTGTCCTTACCCAACGATGAAGTTCCTCATCTTTATGAGGCATCACCTCACCGCTTTACCGACGTATCAGTCCATTCAGTTGAGATGATGAATGCGGTTTCAATTGTCAATACAGATAGCGTTCTTGCATTCGCAAAAACTATTGGACACGACGTTGACCCAAAAAGGTTTCGCGCAAACATTCACATTTCAGGTTTTCCAGCGTTCACAGAACTTGAAATGGTTGGGCAGCAACTCTCCATAGGTACGGTTACGCTGAGGATCGTGCAACGTACAAAACGATGCCCTGCAACTGAAGTTGATCTATCAACCGGCGAGCGGAATATAAAAACTCCAACGTTATTACGCCAACACTATGGTCATATGGACATGGGGGTCTATGCCGAAGTCCTACAAGGCGGCATAATCTGCCAGGGCGATGTCGTGGAGGTGATTGCGGATTGAGTAGGCCAGTTCGGCTAGCAGCATCACCCAAAGATCGATGGGGTGACCATTTATCACATACACACCAACGCACATCAATATAGCGATATTTCAACTGTTGATTTCAGTTATGCAGTGGTACAAGTACAAGGTAATAATTTAAGGGACGTTTATTATCAGCAGTTCGTATTGGTGACAAACCAATCATCACCCCACACATGGATTCTCGCATGGGTGACAACCTTGATGTTCATATCGATCACGATAAACAGTGCATAAGGATGTATTTCCACGGTCTTCTGCTCAACAGCGACCAGGAATCTCGACTTGCAGTATCAACAGATGGGCTTAGATTTAAAGTAAAAGAACCTCTACTTGGTCCTCCATACTTTCGCGCGTTTCAACGTGAGGGCTGGATTTATACGATTGCCCGGGGTGGTGGTCTATGGCGTTCGAAAGACTGGCATCTGCCGTTTTCTGGAGGTCCCCAGCTTATTCACTGCGATCCGAAAGAGGGCATCGGTGAGGGATTCTGGCATGGTGATACCTTTGTTACCCGCCTCTTCCTTCTCCAGTATCCATCGACCATCCGTGACTCTTCACGCGGCTAGCAAACCGCTGGAGGCGGCGCACAGGCTTCAGTGCAGCGAAGCCGAACACTTCACTCGACGCATTGTCGAACTAAGCCATACCAAGAGTAAGTTGTTACTGGACTATCTAATCCACTGGATCTCAACGCCTCGCTTTACAGTTCAATAAATGCTCGGAAGCCGCATTTCATACGGTCATGGATCGAGAGTGATATTCTTCGCCCTCCCCCCATGAAGAGAACTATGTTGAACCATTCGCATCCGATTGCAGCCAGTCTGCCGCAGATTATTGCTGTGGC
>JBLIIE010000099.1:0-19981 GCA_047634635.1 Granulosicoccus sp.
TACACCTTCGTTGGCCCAGTCGGTGATATCGAATCCGAGCATTTGCACAGCGGTCGGCGCGTTGCCCGCGGTAACACGAGCACGCAGAGTTGTCATAGCAGCTTCGCCACCACCACCAGCGACAGGCATGTCCTTCCAGCCCACACCCTGGGTTTCTAGATCTTGCTTAAGAACCTCAAGCGCGGCGGCTTCACCTCCAGATGTCCACCAGTGCAACACTTCTACGTCGGCCGCTATAGCTGGTATAGCTGCAGCCCCCATACCCAGAGCAAGCGTTACGCCCGCTGCCAAAGTTGTTAGTTTCATTTAACTCCTCTCCCTCGGTGAAGTGGCAACAGGTGTTGCCTATCGCCATGGTAACGATACAATTCCGTTGCGTCAAAACCTTTTAAACAATCGGTTATTGACATCTGTAACGTTATAGATATTATAGCCCCATGAAAAAACAGGAACCAGCCAAGCCCATCACACGATTACCACGGCGTCCAACCTTACGCACGGTCGCAGACGCTAGTGGTCTGGCTGTAACCACAGTATCGCGAGCACTTAACAACGCAGACGACATTGCGCTGAGCACGCGCGCACGAGTCAAACAGGTTGCTGATGAACTCGGTTATGTACCCAATCGTGCGGGACGGGGTCTGCGCACAGGTCGTACCCACATACTCAGTATGGTGCTTCCTCCGCATGCGCGAATCACGGGTTACACCGCATCGATCATATCTGGCCTGGGGGAGGTCTGTCGCGATGCCGGATTCGAACTATCGGCCACTCCAGATGCACCTAACCAGGATGAATTGGCTGTCGTCAAATCTGTTGTCCAGAATCACCGAGCTGACGGCATCGTCCTGTCACATACAACGCCGCAGGACCTGCGCGTCAAATATCTGATTGAAAACGAATTCCCCTTTGTGACCCACGGCAGGACCGAACTGGCCAGCTCACATGCTTCGGTAGATTTTGACAACGAGTTGTTTGCCAAGCTGGCTGCCAACCGTTTAGCAGCGCGTGGGCGCAAGCGCCTCATGCTAGTGGGTGACTCTTCTTCCCTGACCTACCAATCTCACCTGCTCAATGGATTCCGCCGTTCTGTAATCCGTAATGGGTTAGATTACATAGAGCCTCCCCAGGCGCTGAGTCTCGCCATGCCACTCACAAAGCTTCGTGAAATGATCACCTCGATCTTTGTCTCAGGCGATGCACCCGATGGCATAGTCTGCGCTGGTGAGACTGCAACTCTGGCAATCATGGCTGGAGTACACGATGCAGGCCTAACACCCGGCATAGATGTCGAAATTGTCGCCAAGCAGACCACTGCAATGCTTGACCACGTGTTTCCAGAAGTTGATTCCTACGTCGAAGACATTACTCTGACAGGAAGACGATTAGGCGAAACTTTGCTGCAAGTTATCGAAGGGCAATTGCCACTCGATCAACTCAATACTCTCATCCCACCCGAACCCCGTTTGCGGCTCGGATGATCACGCTCCGTCATCAACTTAATGACAGTAAAGATGAACACTAAAACTTTTGATACAGCCCCATTTATCGCGCAAGCTAAGCGTGATATCAAATCCAATAACGATGTGGAAAAGGCGTTTACTCGAATTAGAGACAGAATGCTTCGCGCCGTAGACGAGGTCGTTAATCAACAGGCTAAAACTGCAGCCATTGTTCCGGAAATTTCCTACACAGCTGTGAGTGAAAAAAAAGTTAGCAAGGCTGACATTGATGCGATCCGGCAACGAGGTTGTGCGATAGTGCGCAACGTTTTCTCACAACAACAGGCGACAGACTGGAACAACGAATTAGGTGACTATCTGGACAGCAACCATTATCTTGAGCATGCCCAGAAAAAAGCCGGGTTGGACGACTATTTTGGTGACTTAAAAGACGCCAAACCACAGATTTATGGTGTGTACTGGTCTCGACCACAAGTCATGGCCCGACAGGCCGAATCCATGGCAAAGACCAAATCCTTTCTGAATCACTTGTGGGATATAACAGCGCCATCAGGCCCAGAATTTAATCCGGACATGGACTACGCCTACGCTGACCGAACACGACGACGAGCCCCAGGAGACACTACACTTGGCTTATCTCCACACGTTGATGCCGGTTCTTATGAGAGATGGGTAGACCCTGCCTTTCAAAAGATCTATGCCAGTATCTTTGCCGGCGATCTAGACGCGTATGACCCATGGCGGGCAGCCTTCCGCACACAGACCCGTGAATTCTCATCCCCTGCAGTCAGTTCAATGTTTCGCACCTTTCAGGGTTGGACAGCGCTCACTGAACAGGGCCCAGGCGACGGTACACTCGAACTACTACCCATTACCAATGGCATCTCCTATGTGTTACTTCGTGCCCTGCAAGACGATATTCCAGAGGATGAACTGTGCCTGGCCAAACCCGGTCGAGCTCTTGGTGTCAGCGAGCAATGGCACCCAGATCTCATGCCCGGTATTGTGCCCATCCAGACGGTAGCACCGGGTGACACCGTCTGGTGGCATCCGGATGTCGTACATGGCGTAGGAAACGAACACCACGGTAAGGACTATGCCAGCGTCATCTATATCGGGGCCAGCCCCGTGTGTGGAAAGAACACCGCCTATGCACTTCGACAGGCTAAAAGTTTCATGAGTGGTCGCAGTGCGCCAGACTTTGCCGCAGAAGATTATGAGGTGGATTTCAAGGGTCGCGCCACAATCAACGACCTGACGGATCTGGGCAAACGTCAGATGGGGTTAAAAACATGAAAGCGTAAGAGTCACTGCTACAACACTGTCCCTCTAAACTGATAAAGCGTAAACACCAGATACGTTCCAAGAAAGGCAAACCCCGTGGTTCTCGTGAATGCCTTGTTCAAAAAGATAAGGCCTGCAAACACAACCGACACAAGAACCAGAACGATTAGCTGGAGCCCCATTAGGCTGCTATCGACGCCGAGTGGGCTGACGGTACTTGTAACGCCGACAATCCACAGGATATTGAACGTGTTGCTACCGATAATGTTGCCGAACAATATATCCGTTTCACGCTTGAGTGCCGCTGCGATTGATGCTGTTAATTCAGGCAACGAGGTGCCAACAGCGACAGCCGTTAATCCGATGATTGCTTCTGGAACCCCCAGTATTCCACCTGTCACTACAGCCCCTCTGACGAGCATCTCAGAGCCCAGAATCAGTCCACCAAAGCCACCCACAAGGGAGAATAGCGTTTTCGAAATAGGTAAAGGCTCGCCCTCACCGCCCACGTCGCTGGTACCTATCTGGTCATTAAAAAACTGCCACGCTACATAGGCGATGAGTAGCGCGCACATGGCGATACCCATCCATCGTTCGAACATGCCGTACTGCATGCCAACCACTAGAATAACAGTGGATGCCAGCATGAGGTAAAGGTCACGCGCCAAAAGCGTTTTCTTTATAGCCAGAGTACAAACCAGTGCGCAGGCCCCCATCACCAGAAGGATGTTGGCTATGTTAGAACCAACGATGTTGCCCAGTGAGATACCTGGGAACCCTTGCAGATTTGCGTTAACCGATGTGAATAGCTCAGGAAGCGATGTTCCGAATGCCACAATGGTGGCGCCGATAAAAACCGGCGAAAGATTGGCCCTGCTGGCAATAGCGACAGCAGCGTCAATGGTCAGGTTTCCACCCAGTATAAGCAGGTATATGCCGGCAACTAATGCGCCAGCTGCGAGAATACCCACCTCATAAATCGTTAATTCAATCATGAAGACATGTGTCGTTTATATTGATATTGGTTACCTAGGGGCTAGCGTTGGAATTGCTGATGGTTGTATAAGGGCAAATCTCCAGCCCCCCCCTTTTCTTGCGACTACGTGATTAGAGGCCGCGTTTACAAGTTGGGTCACAATTAATTTTCTTGAACACATCCAAAGGCCAGTACAGCACATCTTTATAGCACTCAGTGACAGATTTCAGGACATCACTATGCTTCCAGTGTGATTGATCTCCAGTAAACCGTAGCTGCAGTACGTCATGGTTGTTTTGTGAAATGGGATAAAGCATTCCGATGAGCACAATACACACTGATAAAACGACCGTTATTTTATGTGCGGCACAATAACACTGTCAAAGCCATCCAAGATCGATCCCTATACCATACAACGTGCCCGGTCGAAGGCGGCTATCATCAGGCCATAATTATTGATGCAAGAATATTTTCCAGCGGGCACAAAATCGAAGCCGATCTTTGCATCATCGGCAGCGGTCTGGCTGGGTTGACGCTTGCACGCGAGTTTCTGAACTCAGGCCAACGCATTGCCATCGTCGAAGCTGGCGGTACAGCGGTTACGGCATCTTCACAGCAGATGTATCGAGCTTCAAGTACCGGAGCACCAAACCACGCATCCACACGTTCTCGATTTCGTGCCTTTGGTGGCTCTGGCACCCGCTGGACAGGGCAAATAGTGCCATTCGAATCGATTGATCTGGAAATGCGAGAAAATATTGCCCATAGTGGCTGGCCGGTTACACCCACTGAAATGCAGCCTTACTACCAGCGAGCTGACGCCGTTTTCGATCTGAAGCCGGGGGGCGAACAAAAGCAACATTGGCCCGTGCAGGACAGTTTTGTTCATCCACTCGCGAATACTGAGCTAACCGAAAGCATCATCCGTTTCGCTCATCCCAGAGACCTGGGAACACGGATGAAACAGGAACTTGAGGACTCGGAGTCGGTCTCCGTCTACCTCTACGCCCGTCTGGTTAAGACTCAGACACACTCTGGGGGCCAGACGGTAACCCAGCTGCAACTAAGTGACACACTTGGCCGCACGTTTAGTATCAAAGCCTCGCAATATGTTCTTGCATGCGGCGGTATCGAGAATCCACGTCTGCTGCTGGCCTCGAATCAGAACGATGCACGCAGGCTCGGTAATGAGCACGATCAGGTGCTTTTATTCGCCGCGCGAGTTTAGACGAATTACCTCAGCTCTTTAATGTCATTTAGGGGTCTATGTCGTTAGTGGGGCCTAAAACTCACCCAGTAAAATTGGATGATTTTTTCGGGCAAATTATCCCCTCTATATCTGAAAGGTACCGTGTTAAATCCAGAATCACAGGATTAGCTCTAATCAGGGGTTATCGGGGCGAAACTCAGACGCTTAAGTGAGCAACCACTTTCGTGGCTATCGCTAATGGTCGGCACAAGGATTGTTCTATCATCAACAAATGGGATGTTGAAATGGACAGATACATAAATAATTGCTAATTGCTAATTGAATATGACAGTAACAAACACCACTGTTTATATCCTTATCATAGTAATTTCAATCAGATCACATCGGATATTATTCATGAACGCAGTAGTCAATTTTAATCAACGCACAGTTAAACGCTGGTCTCGATTGATAGATGAAATACTTGATGCCGGTGCAAGCCATGAACGCATCGAAAGCGAATCCGGCATGCTTAAACACACTGTAGATGAGATCGCTAATGGCAGACAACCACGAAAACACGAGCAAGAGCAGCTAAATTTCATCGCTTGTAAATGGGTGCCAATCGAAAGACTACTGACCGTTGGATTCGATTTCGTGGAAATCGACGATATGTGTCTGTTAACTAGCTGCACTGAAACCGAAGCTGTAAGGGTAAGAGATCCTGTGCGTGTATTTTCGACAATGCCTTAGTTATTCGTTTCCTAATTAGCACTGTTCACTAGGGTGATCCAAACAATGCTCATCCTGTTTTCGCCCAGAGTATGCAGCGCGTCTCATGAAAATATCAGCTATGGATATTAGCGATATCTTTACAGGCACTCCAATACCAGTTCAAGATGGCCTCAGTTTACGCTGACCGTTGGTATCAGCAGCAAGTATCAATGTCCATAGGAGAGACGGATCCTATCTATTCTGAGTACGCAGGATTTTTTGGCAACGGTATGGTAAATCGTGATGCGCGCAACGCGATTATTCAACACGGCACTAAGACGATCGTTCGCCGCACGACATTGGACCAGATACACGCCTGGTCTACTTGGTGTATCACCGAGGATGCCGAACTGGGGCTTCGCATACTAGAGCACGGTTATCGCGCAGCGTACATACCAAAATCATATGGACGAGGTTTGATGCCAGACAATTTTCTTGATTTCAAGAAGCAACGATTTCGTTAGGCCTATGGTTCTGTACTGATACTACGACACCCTATCTGCTATCACTTAATCGTTCAAAGCTTACATCAGGCCAACGCTATCACTTTGTAACAGGCTGGCTTCTCTCCTGGGTAGCTGAGCTTGCTATCTATCAGGTATTCCGTATTCAAGCTGTCCAAGAAGCACTGATCGGGTTTGCACTCATACTCGCTGCTGCTACCATCGGTATGCGAGACGATGCCTATCTGAGTGATACACGTCTATGGATTGCACTACTGCTTGTTCAAAGTGTGCTTACATGGCACCTGTTACCTTATCCTTGATCAGCACCTTTGAAAATCTACCCACCCGCTTGTGTACTGGCGAGCAAGAAGCGTTATCCTTATAAGGAAGCGCTCGTTGAGGGGAACACGGACAGCATGGGTGAAGATCACTTTAACTTTGACCTGTCTCGTGAGCGTACGTTCGCCGTGAGCCAGGCTCTGGACAATACAGGTTTATCAGTCAGTCGGCTCTCTACACAAGGTTTTGGAGAAACTCTACCAGTTGCCGACACCAGCACATCAACTGGACGTCTAAAAAACCGACGCATAGAGATTATATTCCCCGATGCATCAATCCCAGTCAGCGAATAAAAGGTTAATCGTTTATGTCGGTATACAGAGCAACCTTTTGTCGATCATAGCTCAGTGTGAAGTAGTGCCATCGACGTGCGCGAGGAAATACCTTGCGCCCTTTTCTATCGGCCTCTTCAATGGTGAACATCTCCCACTGCCGTGCCATCAATTTCCATGACAATCACACAGTTGGCGCTTGCGTTGTCCACGCAGCCTGGACCGTGAGTGAACTGATTCAGACTAAAAGCTTGGGGGTGTACACGCGCTAACAATCACGCAGCTTTTTCTACCTTTGTTTCTGAAACGGTGAGGTTTGCGACTATCGAATATGTAGCCATCACCTGCTTTGAGAGTGGCAACTTCGCCACCAACGGTCAGCTCGATTTGACCGCTGACAACAAGACCAGCCTCTTCAGCTTCGTGCGTGTACAGCTCCTCGCCAGTATCAGCACCGGGCTCATAGGTTTCGTGCAGCATTTGTAGCTTGTGTTTATCAGTTCCACCCACTTGGCGCAGAGAAATCCCACCAACTTCTGACTCACTTTTATTACCCAACACACGTGCAGGGTCGATTTCAGCCATTTCTTTCGATCTAAACACAAACTGATCTGGATTGTCCTCACTCACATCAAAAAATTCAGTGAATGTCATTGGAAATGCATCCAGAATCAGCTTTAGCGAGGCGATGGAGGGACTAGTTCTGTTTTGTTCTATCAGTGATATAAGTCCGTTAGTGACCCCCGCTCTGGTGGCCAGTTTTCGTTGCGATAATTCATGCTCAGTTCTGAGCTCTTTCAATCGCATACCAATGTCAATGCTCAACCTGCTTCACTCCGTGCTGTTATCGGTGTGACTATAGTCTACTCCATCCACTGCTCTATGAACATTATAAAAGACATTATTGATCAATATATTAAACAGTGGTACAGTACAACCCCGTCATTAAGTTGCTCTTGTGCTGTTATACGGCGCAAGCATTCTTTTAGGAGCATTTCGCATTGAGCAGTGTTGAAAAAGCTACAAACAATGTTGTCTTAACCACCGCAGATCACATTAAAAGCAACTCAAACAAAGATTGGCTGGCTCCTAGAATGGCCGCCGTACCACGAGGTGTCGCTACGGGTTCCACCGCCTTTATCGATAGAGCTGAAAACGCAGAAATCTGGGATGTCGAAGATCGACGGTATATCGATTTTGGCTCAGGCATTGCGGTAAGCAATACCGGACATCGACATGAGAAAGTCATGCAGGCTGCGGCCCCATACCGCCCCAAAGGTACACCCGTTTTGCCCGGAACATATCACGCACCGTTTCCTGTCGAGCATCATGGTGTATCCGAACAAGACAGCTTGAAGGCGCTGAACAACATTTTCAAAGCTGACATGTCCCCAGACGACATTGCAGCCATTGTCATAGAACCGGTACAAGGAGAAGCTGGCTTCTATCAAACGCCTAAGTCCTTTATGAAAACCCTTCGATCAATCTGTGATGAGCAGGGTATTTGCCTTGTTGCTGATGAGGTGCAAGCTGGTTTTGCACGGACCGGTAAAGTGTTTGCTATCGAGCATTATGATATCGAACCGGATTTGATTCCCATCGCCTGCGCTGCGGCCTTGGCGGTGCTTGATGTTATTGAGCAAGAACAGCTATGCGAGCGCGCCATAAGAATCGGTGCGCACATGGTAGAAACGCTCGAGCGGATCAAGACCAAGAATACGTCAAGGCCTATAGGCGATATACGTGGATTGGGCGCTATGGTTGCATTCGAGCTTGTGACCGAGCTTGTGACCGAGCGCGGCACTGACCACCCCCACCCAGATGCGGTGAAAGCGGTAACTGCCAGGGCAGCCGAGCCTGGGTTAGTCCTGCTGTCTTGCGGATATTGGGGCAATACCATTCGTCTACTAGCGCCTCTGACCATCCCTGAAGACCCACTTATAGAGGGTTTGAATATGCTGGAGGCAGCACTTGAGAACCCCCACGCGTGAAGGCTAAAGTAGGTAGGTGGTTAGATATCAGAAATATGCTGCATAGTAGTGTGGCAAATTCTTTCTTACACAGGATAAACGAATGACCCCGTTCGCAATCGCAGGAATTCAGATGCAGGTTGACGCTCTCGAGAGCAATGTCGACACAATGATCCAACGGTGCGACATTTTGATGGCCAGATTCCCCTGGACTCAAATGGTTCTATTTTCTGAGTTGGCCCCCTTTGGACCTCTTCACAGTTTTGCTCAACCTTTTCCCAACGAAACCGAGGCAAAATTTCAGGCGCTGGCCCAACGCCATCGTATCTGGCTAATACCGGGCTCCATGTTCGAGCTCGATGCGCAATCGCGTGTGTACAACACTTCAACTGTGATTAATCCAGACGGAGAGATAGTCAGCCGATACCGTAAATTGTTTCCTTTCCGTCCTTATGAAGCTGATGTGGAAGCTGGGGATGAGTTTTGTGTTTTTGATGTGCCGAATGTCGGCCGTTTCGGATTGTCCATTTGTTATGACATCTGGTTTCCAGAGACAACCCGCCAACTTACTAGCCAGGGTGTAGAAGTACTTCTCCATCCAGTGCTAACAGGAACGACGGATCGGCAGGCAGAGTTGGCCATCACTCGCGCGACAGCTGCTCAATTTCAATGTTACATCCTTAGTGTTAATGGGCTTGGCGCAGGTGGCTGTGGTCAGTCTTGCGTTATTGATCCTGCCGCAAATATTTTGCACCAGTCAGCAGGACAGGATGACATGTTCCCTATCGAGATCGATCTTGATCAGGTTCGCCGCCAACGTGAACATGGTATGCGCGGCCTTGGCCAAGTACTCAAGTCATTCCGAGACCGATCTGTAGACTTTTCAGTCTACGATCGCAACAGCGGCACCGACGACTACTTGAAGACCCTTGGTGTATTGCAAGTTCCTTCCCAGGGCTCAATGGTCGGCATAAACGCTGCGTCACCCGCGGACGCCGAATTGGCACTATCTGATATGGCTGGCGTCGAAATTGCTCACAATCAAGTACCCACCGGTGCGGCAGCCACCTCTAGTGTTATGGCGAACGGTTTACCAGTGCCTGGCGCTGTATTGCCGTTAGGCGCCGCACAGAAGTGATAGTGCCGACCTTATATAAGGTACGGCCAGAGGCGTTCTTTCACCTAAAACATTCACTGTACAAATCTTAATTCAGCACCTTTATACCAAAACAAGGGAACCGAATGTCGACAACTTCCATTTCAGATTATTACAGTGCGACACAACTTCGAGCAGATCGCTGGAGCGCCCTTCGAGAGGCGGTCGAAATGCTGGATATTGCAGCTTCTGGCGATGCCCCGGTTAGTGCACAAAAGCGTGCACGTGCATTGGCTCAGGCAGAAGAACTTCTCGAGGCGTTAGCACCCATTGAATTCTATTGGGCCTTCCCTGGTCCTGTGGCCTTTGCGCAACTTCGGCGCATGCTGACACATAGGAATTTTGAAGAACTGTCCTCCTCTATAAAACGAGTAGTGCGCGCCCTTACCACCGGAGCCTATCGACGACGACATATCCCGTTGATAGCTTCGGATACTGAAGCCGATGATATGGAGGATGCAGCCAGTTTATCGGTTGAGGCCAGAGCACTGTCTAAGCCCTATTTCGAAGTGTTGGTTATAGACTCAGTCACAGATCATCAAAGTCACTGGATGCGAGAAAGCTTAAAGCACGTACGGCGCCTCGAAGATCCTTTTCAATATGAGCCAGTGATGGTGCCTAGTGTTGAAGATGCATTGATCGGCATCATGCTAAACCATAATATTCAAGCGGTTGTAGTGCGCCCTGGATTAACGTTGAAGTCAGCCAACCAGATGCCCTTGTTGCGTCGTTATTTAAATCAATTGGGTGATGAAGAAGATACAGATATGCTCTCACCTGGGGACTACGGCCCAGAGCTTTGTCGCCTAATACACAAGATGCGCCCAGAGCTGGATACGTATCTGATAACAGATCAAGCCGTGGAGGATATTGCCGGTCGCGACCTGGGTAGCTGCAGACGTATTTTCTATAATCAGGAAGATTTTTTGGAACTGCATTTAAATGTTTTGCGCGGTGTAGGCGCACGCTATCACACACCTTTTTTCAATGCGCTGAAAAAGTATTCGCGTCAGCCAACGGGCGTGTTTCACGCATTACCGATCAGCCGTGGAAAATCGATCACTCGATCTCACTGGATACAAGATATGGGCGCTTTTTATGGTCCGAATATCTTTTTGGCTGAAACATCGGCCACTAGCGGTGGACTGGATAGTTTGTTGGAACCCCATGGCGCAATAAAGGAAGCACAGGAATTAGCTTCCAGAGCGTTTGGGTCCAAGCAAACATTTTTTGCAACCAACGGTACCTCTACATGCAATAAGGTAGTAGTTCAAGCACTGGTACGTCCCGATGATATTGTGCTAGTTGATCGTGATTGCCATAAATCACACCACTACGGTCTAGTGCTCGCAGGGGCACAAGTGGTGTATCTAGATTCGTATCCACTATCCGAATACTCCATGTATGGCGCAGTACCACTAAAGGTTATCAAGCGCGCTTTGCTCGAACTCAAAGCTGCTGGGAAACTGCATAGAGTTCGGATGTTGCTACTAACCAATTGCACATTCGACGGTATTGTCTATAACGTTGAACGAGTAGTAGAGGAGTGTCTTGCAATCAAACCCAACCTGGTGTTCTTGTGGGACGAAGCCTGGTTCGCATTTGCACGCTTCGGTCCCACGTACCGACAACGTACTGCCATGGATGTAGCCAATACAATGCGTGTAAGACTAAAAACACCAGAAACCACAGCCGCTTGGGATCAGCAACAAAATGAGCTCCAAGATGCTGACATCGAGACACTCGTAAACACTCGACTGGTACCGCCACCCAATGCTCGGGTTCGATTGTATGCAACACAGTCGACGCATAAAACTCTGACAGCATTACGTCAGGGCTCCATGATCCACGTCAATGATCAGGACTTCAAGGGCGAAGTTGAGGCTGCGTTTCATGAAGCCTATATGACACATACGTCCACCTCACCTAATTATCAGATTATCGCGTCTCTGGACATAGGTCGAAGGCAAGTCGAACTTGAGGGGTTCGAACTGGTGCAAAAACAAGTTGAAGCCGCCATGTCGATGAGACGCGCCATCGCCACACATCCCTTACTAGGCAAATACTTCAAAGTATTGACTGCCGGAGACATGATTGCCCCTGAATTTCGCCAATCGGGTATCGAGAGTTACTACGATTCCAAACAGGGCTGGGCTGATATCTGGGAGAGTTATGCTAACGATGATTTCGTTCTTGATGCAACGCGCGTGACATTGGCTGTCGGCGGTACTGGTTGGGATGGTGACACATTCAAGAATCAGATTCTGATGGACAAATTTGGTATTCAGATTAACAAGACGTCCCGTAACACCGTACTCTTTATGACAAACATTGGCACTACTCGCTCGTCAGTAGCCTACTTGATTGAAGTCTTGGTTGAAATTGCCAAAGAACTGGATGAGTTGCTAGATGATGCGTCCAAGATGGAAAAGCTGAGCCATGAACGTCGTGTTAAAAACCTTGTAGAGAACTATCCGCCGTTGCCTGACTTCAGTCGTTTTCACGATGCATTTAGACTGGATCCACAAGGTGACACACCTGAAGGCGATATACGTTCTGCGTTTTTCCTGGCTTACGATGAAAATAATTGTGATTACCTCGAACTAGACGGCTCTATGCACGAGGCCATGAAAAGTGGGCTGGAGGTGGTGTCTGCGACGTTCATTATTCCCTATCCACCCGGGTTTCCCATATTGGTTCCTGGGCAAGTTATCTCCCAAGATATCCTAGCGTTTATGCGAGCACTTGATGTTAGTGAGATACACGGTTACCGGCCCGACCTTGGTCTGCGCGTTTTCACCCAAGACGCGTTGAACACACGCGTTGAGGCACAAAAGACTGCCTAGCCTGGATTATTCATGGAATCACCGGATTCATGAATAGTCCAGGCTATACCTTAAAAACATCACACAGGAGAGAATAATGGCTATCAAGAAACTTAAAAACATCTCTGAAATTCGTCGGTACTTTCACACTAACGAAACGCCAATATATTTTGTATCGCCAACAAATTTCAACTTGCTAGGATTGGATGAATGGGTTAAAAACTTCAAATTCATCAGCTACATTGATTGCTACGATGGAAGGCATCCTAATACGTTAGTACCCTCTGACAAAGATCACGGTGAGTTCCAATCCATTGAGGACATAAATAATTTTATGCTGCAACACAAGGACGTTGTGGATTATGTCGGCAACCGAGGTGGTAAGCCAAAATTTGTTTTTCTAATGTTTGACCAAGAAACAGAGAAACTTGCAAAAGAACTGGGAGCTAACGTGTGGTTTCCTAAAGCAAAGTTACGTAGCCGCATGGACAATAAAATTGAGACTGTACGTATCGGGGACAAAGCCGGCGTACCATCAGTGCCCAACGCCTTGTCAGAGATCACCAGTTGGGATCAATTATGCAAAGTAGCAGCAGCGGCTAAGCTTGGAACCGATCTGGTGTTGCAATCTGCCTATGGGGATTCAGGTCATACCACGTTCTTTATCGCTTCAGCGGCTGACTTCAAACGCCACGAACACGAAATCGTCGGACAAGGTGAAATAAAGATCATGAAACGAATCGTGTGTCTCGGTTCTGCTATCGAAGCCTGTGCTACGAAACAAGGAACGATTGTAGGCCCATTGATGACAGAGCTAGTCGGCTTTAAGGAACTTACGCCCTACCGTGGTGGCTGGTGTGGTAACGAGATATTTGCAACCGCTTTTGCCCCGTCGGTGAGAAAAAAAGCCCGCGACCTAACCTTCAAATTTGGTGAGCAGTTGCGAAAGGAAGGCTACCGAGGGTACTTTGAACTGGACTTCCTCATTGAAGAAAAAACCGGAGAAATATATCTTGGCGAATTGAACCCACGCATAACCGGCTGCTCATCAATGACAAACCATGCAGCCTTTGCACATGCGGACGCGCCTCTATTCCTTTTCCATCTGTTGGAGTTCTCAGGAAAACCGTTCGATCTCGATGTCGAGGAATTGAACAATCGCTGGGCAGATCCAGCCATGATCGACAGTTGGTCACAAATGGTCATTAAGCATACCGACGACAGTGTTGACCTGTTGACCGACGCTCCTGAGACGGGTATCTACCGAATGGACGATGAAGGTAATGTCACCTACGATCGATTTGATTATCACCGACGTGCTGTGGAAACCAATGGAGAAGCGTTCTTTCTGCGCATACTAAAACCAGGCGACTACCGTTATGAGGGAGCCGATCTTGGCATCCTAGTTAGGCGAGGACGGTCGATGACAAAAGACTTTAAGCTCACTGAACGGTCAGGACTATGGATAGACGGTATTAAATCCGCATTTAAGGCCACACCACTGGATCAGTTAAGTGCGGTACCTGCATTACCCGAATCTGCGTTCAAGATTTTGTAGCAGCCATATCTACAGTAGAAATTCATGTATCTAAACTTCCGTGCAGTTGATGTAACTAGCTCCGAGGATTTCTCAGCGCTATTTGCAGAGTACTGGCCAGACTATTGTAAATGGTGGTCCAAGGATGGTGTGACCGCCAGACCCAGCTATTTGGCGGGGCTAACAGCCATCAAGCGGTACATGCCAGAGTTTCTGCCACTTTACAAACAAATTTGTGAATGGGTAGGTGGTAGTGATTTAAAAGCCCGCTTCCTCTCTCACTATCGCCCACCAGCCTATATTAGCGCTTGTAGCCAGGCTATTTGGACTGGTGAAAGCCCATCGCTAGTGCGCAATTACGACTACAACCCTCACGCCTTCGATTCGCTGATTCTAAAGACACACTGGCAAGGGCGAACAGTGCTGGGGACCTCTGATGGTTTAATTGGTCTAGTCGATGGCATTAACGATCTAGGTTTGAGTGTGTCACTAACTTTCGGTGGACGCCCTGTAGCTGGAGATGGCTTCGGCGTGCCATTGGTCTTACGCTATGTGTTGCAGACCTGTGAGACAGCTGAGCAGGCGAGCCAAGTGCTGTCACGAATACCTGTTCACATGAGCTACAACATTACGGTGCTTGACGCCAAAGGGCATTACCGTACCGTTCAGATGGGACCGGATCGAGGATCTGTAATTACCCATGCAGCAGTCGCCACCAATCATCAGACAGGCTTTCAGTGGGATCAGCAAACGCGCTTTACTGCAACAGTAGAACGAGAACGCTACTTACTGCAAAGGTTGACACTTCGAGTGGATTCAGAACAAGCATTCAAGGAAGCATTTCTTCGTGCCCCGCTCTATTCCACCGCCTTCGCAGAAGGTTTTGGCACCTTGTACACCGCCGCATACAAACCCCAATGTCTTAGTATGCAAATGCTTTGGCCTGGAGCCAGCTGGACACACTCAGTCCTAGAGTTCAAGAATTCCAGAATTAGAATAAAGGTACCAGATGCAATATGAGATCTGATAAGTCAATGTCAATATAGCAAAATAACAGCATTGCACGCAGGCCTTATTACCTTCATGTAAACCAATTGAGGACGTCGACAATGAGCGAATACTTAGGAATACTAATGGTGGTTATCCTTTTACTAACCGCGGTGATCACCGTCACCTGCATGCTGAAAAAGCCCGCATCAAAACTCAAGGACACAGACTTACTACCCACTGATGACAGGCAACTTTTTTCTTCAGCGGATCATCAAAAAAATCAGCAAACTCAAACGGCTCAAAACCACAATCATGCACATCGAAAAGCTCAAGTTCCGACCAAACACAGCGATACGGCAAACTGACTCTAGCCTTGTTTAGTAATAATGGCTTCCGACAGACGTAAACAGGTCTGTTTGACACATTATAATGAAGAAGTAATCAATCAATACAAAAGTAAAACAGTGGTTTCAGCATCTAACTCTAGAACACAAACCGATGCTGGAGAAATTGCTAGCACTTATACAGAACATCGATAACTACATTGAAGAAGTTAAATTTGATAGGACTCTGAAGCATTAGTTGCCGTTTTAAAGCTTTTCTCAAAACTACCCAATGTAACGGTGACTTCTGCCGTCATAAAATTAAGACAAATTGGAGGCTTTCTGTATTGGTTGAAAATTCATTAGAGGCCTCGGCAATAAGTACGATCACAATTACTCTTCTCATACTTTTTCTTGAACACAGAAGAGCTCATAGTGCTATTTCATAATCTCACTACTTTTCATAGGCTGACGTTGTGATTGACTAACAGAAATTGGTATTCGTTTACACCAGCTATTGGTGTGACTTCTATGGCTCTATTGAAGTCACAAATATTTTATCTGTACTTCATAAGATGGAATAATGTTTAATATAATGACATTATTTGTAGTATATATTAAACAATGATACCGTGTGTTTGATGTACACTGCAGAGCTATTTTTATGCAGTCCACATCGCCAGCCGATCACCACCGTCTACCAACGCGGAGTTGTTATGAACCACGCTGCTAACCCTATTACACCCTTGACGCCGGAACGCCTTGCCGTCCGGGTCAACTACTCCGCTGAAGAATCAGCCATCGTTCGAGACCTTCTGGATGTCATCACACTCGACAAAGCAGCTCGTCTGCAGATTGCCAAAGTCGGGGCAGAAATCGTTGACCAGGTACGACGTGACACTTCACCGTCCATGATGGAGAGCTTCCTTGCTGAGTACGGGCTTTCCACAGCAGAAGGAGTCGGTCTGATGTGTCTTGCCGAGGCTCTGCTTCGAGTTCCAGATGCCGAGACCATCGATGAGCTTATTCATGACAAGATCGAGCCCTCCGATTGGGGCGCCCACCTAGGCCAATCAGCTTCCCCATTGATCAACGCATCCACCTGGGCCTTGATGCTGACAGGTAAGGTGCTCGACGACGATCAAACAGGCCCCGCTGCGTCGCTTCGCGGACTGATTCGTCGAGTTGGCGAACCAGTGGTGCGAAAAGCTGTTGGGCAATCGATGAAGTTGTTGGGTAAGCAGTTCGTGCTGGGCCAAACCATCGAGGAAGGGATAAAGAATGCACGCGAGCTTGAGGCTGGGGGATACACCTATTCCTATGACATGCTAGGAGAGGCTGCACGGACCGATACTGATGCTGTGCGCTACCACGCGGCGTATGCAAAGGCGATTACCGCCATTGCCAAACAGGCTAAGGGCGATGTGCGTTCGAGCCCTGGAATTTCGGTAAAGCTCTCAGCACTGCATCCACGCTACGAATATACGCATCGGGAGGACGTCATGCAGACGCTGGTTCCTCGTGCGCTCGAGCTAGCTCGACAAGCAGCTAAGGCCAACATCGGGTTCAACATAGATGCTGAAGAACAGGATCGGCTCGATTTGTCACTCGACGTTATTGAAGCATTGTTGGGGGATCCAGCGTTAGCAGGATGGGAGGGTCTTGGTGTCGTCGTGCAGGCGTATGGCAAGCGTGCACTTCCAGTGATAGATACCTTGTACCAATTAGCTGTAAGGCTAGATCGAAAAATTATGGTGCGTCTTGTTAAAGGCGCCTACTGGGATACCGAAGTCAAACTCGCCCAGGAACTCGGAGTCAATGTATTCCCGGTGTTTACCCGCAAGATCAACACTGATGCTAGCTACATGGCATGTGCGCAGCGACTCATGGATAGACGCGATCGCATCTACCCTCAATTTGCAACGCACAACGCGCATACCTGTGCAGCCGTTTTAGCTTTGGCTGGCGATGACAAAGAGAGCTTCGAGTTTCAGCGTCTTCACGGCATGGGCGAATCGCTACACGGCATTGTTCGAAAAAACCACCAGGCCCGCTGTCGCGTCTATGCACCTGTGGGTGCTCATCGAGACCTGCTGGCCTACTTGGTTCGAAGATTACTGGAAAACGGTGCCAACAGCTCCTTTGTTAATCAGGTTGTCGATGAGAACATAGCTGCAACTGAGATCACACGTGATCCGGTCGAGGAAGTTCTATCGTTAGGTGATGAAATTGCCAACCCTACCATTCGTTTGCCTAGCGAACTATTTGCGCCCCACCGTCGCAATTCGAAAGGCTACCGAATTAACGAACCAGCCTCGATCACACCATTGCTGGAGGCTCGTGAGCAGTGGTCTGAGCATCAATGGATGGCTCGCCCGATGATCGCTGGTAATGCTGACCCTGAGGGGCCATCACGTAAAGCTCGATCGCCAACCGATACGGATCGTATGGTGGGAGTGATTTATGAATGTACACCCACTGAAGTAGCGAAAGCACTTGATGTGGCTACAGCTGCCTTCCCCTCATGGTCTGCCACATCAGCAGCTCTGCGTGCAGATGTCTTGCGAAAAACGGCTGATCTGTTTGAGGAACATATTGCTGAACTGACGTCGATCACTACTCGTGAGGCAGGAAAGACGATTCTCGATGGAATAGCTGAAGTTCGTGAGGCTGTGGACTTCCTGCGCTACTACGCCAACGAGGCTGAAAGACTGGACGAAGAGGAACCAGGAACAGCTCTTGGTATTGTGGTCTGTATCAGTCCCTGGAATTTTCCGTTGGCCATCTTCAGTGGGCAAATTGCTGCAGCCCTGGCTGCTGGTAATGTCGTACTGGCTAAGCCCGCTGAGCAGACACCCTTGATTGCCTGCCGCGCCGTCGAGTTGATGCGTGCAGCAGGTCTTCCCGATGATGCCCTGCAGGTACTACCTGGAGATGGACCCACTGTTGGGGGCCCTTTAACTGCAGATCCACGTATCGCTGGCGTCTGTTTCACAGGTTCTACTGAGGTGGCACAGATAATCCACAGAGCGCTTGCTGATAACGCGGGGCCAGATGCTGTTTTGATTGCTGAAACCGGTGGGCTCAATGCCATGATGGTCGATAGCACAGCGTTACCAGAACAAGCGGTTCGCGACATTCTAATGTCCTCCTTCCAGTCCGCCGGTCAGCGCTGTTCAGCACTGCGCTTACTGTACGTTCAGGAAGAGGCACATGATCGGCTGCTCGAGATGCTGTTTGGTGCCATGGATGCATTGACCATTGGAGACCCTTGGCATCCCGCTACAGATGTCTCACCGGTGATCGATACCGAAGCACGCGACGATATCGCAGCCTATATAGAGCGACACGCCACCGCTGGCACGCTGCTCAAGCGACTGCCGGCACCCACTGTTGGTACATATGTATCACCGGCTGCAGTACAGGTGAACGGCATCGCTGACATGGAACGTGAAATTTTCGGCCCCATACTTCATATAGCCACATTCAAAGCCCGCGATATTGATCAAGTCGTGGACGATATCAATGCCCGAGGATATGGCCTCACCTTCGGTTTACATACCCGCATCGATGATCGTGTTCAACAGGTTGTTGAGCGTCTGGAAGTGGGCAATGTTTATGTGAATAGAAACCAAATTGGAGCCATTGTGGGTTCCCAACCATTTGGTGGTGAGGGCTTGTCGGGTACAGGGCCAAAAGCGGGTGGCCCTCAGTATGTCGCGCGCTTTCGCCGTTGCACGAAATTGAGTTGCCTTCCAGCCCCCGTGGGTGAATCCATTGCAACCGACACAATTCAACAAGCACTCAATGCGTTGGATGCTCGCCACTGGGCAGCCCGCCCTGATCGTTTAGCCGTGTTACGCAAATGCTTACAAAGTGTTTCCACTGGCATCATCAAGAAAGCCCTATCAGCAACTGCTGCTTTCGATACAACACCGCTTTCTCTGCCAGGGCCAACCGGTGAGAGCAACCGTTTGAGTATGCATCCTAAAGGTACCGTTCTGTGCCTCGGTCCTTCAGCAGAACTTGCCATCGCGCAAGCGTTGCAAGCACTCGCTGCCGGATGCCCCGTCGTGATTGTCGTACCGGGTGTGACCACTCTCGCCCAGTCATTGCTGGACGCTGGACTGCCTCTGGCCGTTATGGATGGAATCATCGACACGGATGCGCTCGCAACGCTTGAGGGCATCGCGTCGGTAGCGGCTGCTGGCAGCGCTGAATGGACAAGGCCTTTACGTCAAGTTTTAGCAGAGCGCAAAGGACCGATCGTGCCGCTGGAAACTCAGGATATCGCTCCATCACGATATGTCATTGAACGCCATTTGTGTATCGACACAACCGCTGCCGGCGGAAATACCAGCCTACTGGCATCAACAAAATGAAAATTTTTTAATCCTGACTAATCACTCAGATTCACCCCTTCCTTGGCTAGCAGTT
>JBLIIE010000100.1:0-19890 GCA_047634635.1 Granulosicoccus sp.
TCATGACTCCCTCCTGGGAAGCAAAAAGCGATAGCGCTAAATATAACTTGCGCAGGCAGCTTATAACGCTTGTGGGAAATAAAATAAATCGAGTTAAAATTCGTTTTATGCCATAAAAATCGCAAGCGAAAAAAAATATTTTTCTAAATAATTAGTCACGTAGCCTCTAGTCGACTGATTAGAATTCCTACACGTTAGCCTCGATCAAAAGCATCGGGGCTTCTCCTGCAATATCTCTACTAGCCCTCAAACAAAATGTCCATAATTATTTCTGTAAGCATCCCGTCTCTAGGTGCACAACAATCTAGAATTCTCCAGTTGTTTGCTAGTAACCATGTATTCGTACGGCGTTAGATCTCCAAGTGAATCATGGGGCGCTCTTCGTTATATTCTGTATCCAGCGCTCTGTTAGTTCTCTAACTTCTGACAGAGTTTTGAATACATACATGTTTAGTATTGCATCTCAGAACGTGCGACTAAATCTTTCGACCTATAGTTCTGAGTAGGCTTTCCTGGCCGGGTAAATTGTAGTTCAACGTCATGCTCTTCGGCTCATCCTGCTAAGTTCGCACAAATCAGTTCGGGGCCATTATCCATTCTAAGCTTTGTTGGATAGCCTCACCTAGCCACAATTCACTCAAGCACTTTAATCATATGCTCTGAGGGTAACCTGATATCAATCTCTATTGCGAGTGTCTCACGGCTGTAATCATCAACCACATTGAATGTTCTAAAGCGCCGCCCACAAAACAAACTGTCGCTCATAAAATCTATCCACCAACAGGCGTTGATTGTTGTTGCACAAGCCAAAGGTATTGCTGGACGGCTCGCTAATTGTTTCTTGCCCCTGCGACGCTTGTTAAGACTGAGGAGGCAGTAGAGCCTGTGTACACGTTTATAATTCCAGCGCCTCAATATCTCACACACTTTACCAAAACCGTAAGCCGGGTAACGCGCTACCGCTTTGCGAATACCCGCGATCACCTCATTGTCCCTGTCAGTGTTAGGGCTGTATCGATAAACCGATTGGCTGATGCTAACAAGGCGACAAGCTCTGCGGATACTGGATTGGTGTTCTTCACGGAGGTAATCCACAAGGTTGCGTCGCTCTGCTGGCTCTAAAGCTTTTTTTCGACGATATCCTTGAGCATTTTATCATCCAGGCTCACATCAGCATACATTTGCTTAATGCGTCGGTTCTCATCTTCCAGCTCTTTGAGCCGTTTTATGTCTGAGGCTTCCATTCCACCGTATTTGGTTCGCCAGTTATAGTAAGTCGCTTCGGATATGCCGTAGTCACGGCACATGTCCTTCACATTACGACAACCCTCAACCTCTTTGAGGGCTTTGACTATCTAGCGTTCACTGTATCGCGTCTTTTTCATCTGTCATTCCCCGAGTATCAAGTGTACGTCGGGAAACTCCAGATTGTCATGTACCTATTTTAGAGGATGCTTACATTTCTGCCTGACTTCCATACTGGCTTTTAAAGAAGCGCAAGAGTTTTTAATGAAAAACTAAAATTTAAAATAACAGCAAGGTAATGATTAATTTGATCAAGTGAGGTATGGCCCACAGTAAATGACGCGTATCACACGAACTAGGTAATAAGCACATACAATTGTATTAAGTTGTGTTAATAATCACTGATGGAAGGAACTTTTAATTCCTAAATACATCGCCTGCCGATGAAGCTTTGCTGTCCAAAAACATGATTTTAGAGGTAACGTCAATATGCAGACCTTGTATTCCAGAAGAACAAGATTCGTATCTTTTTTTTGCATCTTGTTTTTATCAGCTTGCGGAGGCGGAGGTTCTTCCTCATCTCCTCCAGTACAAAATGACACACTAGGCTCAGATCTGCTAAGCATCACTACGGTTAAAAACACAGCAGCCACCACAGTTGGAAGCAGTTTGGATACCTCGCTTGGAGGCCTTGGTCAAGTCGCTGGAGGCTCAAACTACATAAAGCACATCCAGCCAGACTTCAGTCGATTTTGGAATATTGATACTAAAGAATTTGTAAGTACTTCCCTTGATTTAAGCGATACGTCAACGACAACACGCGACGGAGACACGCTGACTATCGACCCAGACGAGACAGCAGTCTGTGCCGAAAAGGCCTTAAATGTCTCTAACGATCAGATGAACATTGAACGCTGCCAGATACTCATGCGAGATCTTCGGGTTCAGGTCGTTGCCACCAATGAAGATGCAGGTAGCCTTACCTATCTATTTCAGTCACAGCCGGTTTTGATACTGACTTATTCGGAAAATTCGAGTTCTTTCGATATCAAGCTGGATGGGTTTAAACGCTTGATGGATGCCGATCGTGCGTTAAATCCTGTGATCAATGATGGTGGCCCGTTTGATATCTACCAAGGGGCTATCAAGTTATCTAGTGCAACGAGCAACACAAACGTTGGCAGTGAAAAGGGTAACGTTGCCGTTGAGGTAACAGAAGCCATTTCTATCGTAAGTTCTGATACCGCGACGCGTGTGTCGATAGGCGCGGGTAAGTTGTTTGATATGGATGTAGATGCGAGTAGCAACACTAGTAAAATTGCTATCGATTTCGGTGCTCTTACTGCGAGTAGAAAATTGAACGATGGTGGTAGAGTTAAATCCTATGACTTGACAGGCGTGTCTGCAGTGATCGATGTTTTAGGCGATACAGATGAAATGATTGTGCAGAATCTCAGCGTTGGTGAAAGTCCTCTGATGATAGCCATAGACAACACCGAAATATTAAACATGCAAATGGATTCATTCGGATTTACCGCTAAGGAAGAAGCTGGTGAAGTTGTTCTAAATGGCAATTTAAACGCCGAAATTGTCCTCGGGGGACTGTTGGGCGATAATCCCTCTCTCGCAACTCTGAGAGCATTGACTTCGAACATTAGCCGTAAAGCTTCTCCTGAATCCTTTACATTTGGGCTTACGAGTGGATCACTCGTTACGGATCAACCTGGTGGAGGGAAAAAGCTTTCCAGTGGCGGACCCTTAATAGGACTTGGTTACTCTATTAATGATAATTTTGCACTACCTTCAACCACTATCAATGAAAGCGAATGCTTTGATACAAATTTTAATTATCGTGTAGGTTTTGTTTTTGCTTTTAAAGCTGAATCGTTTGGTATCGCCAAAACAACTTGCACGCTGCAAGACGACGCTAACGATCGTGATGCCGATGGTATCGTTAACGATCAAGACAATTGCCCCGACGTTAGAAATCAGCTTCAGACGGATTCTGATTCAGACGGTGTAGGAGATGTTTGTGATGATTCCAACGATTTGGATTCCGATAACGATGGTGTGCTAGATACAGCTGATAACTGCCCTATCAACAGTAATGCTAACCAAGCTGATATCGACAATGACGGCATCGGGGATGTGTGTGATTCTTCAAACGACACAGATTCCGATAGTGACGGTGTCATTAATTCGGCTGATAACTGCCCTATCAATAGTAATGCTAACCAAGCTGATATCGACAATGACGGCATCGGGGATGCGTGTGATTCTTCAAACGACACGGATTCCGATAGCGACGGTGTCATTGATTCAGCCGACAACTGCCCTATCAATAGTAATGCTAACCAAGCTGATATCGACAATGACGGTATCGGGGATGCGTGTGATTCTTCAAACGACACGGATTCCGATGGCGACGGTGTCATTGATTCGGCCGATAACTGCCCTATCAATAGTAATGCTAACCAAGCTGATATCGACAATGACGGTTTCGGGGATGCGTGTGATTCTTCAAACGACACGGATTCCGATAGCGACGGTGTCATTGATTCGGCCGATAACTGCCCTATCAATAGTAATGCTAACCAAGCTGATATCGACAATGACGGTATCGGGGATGTATGTGATACCACAGATGATCGTGATTCTGACAATGATGGAGTGAGAGATTCTGTAGATAACTGTCCAACCAATGCAAATACCAACCAGGCGAATCTTGACGGTGACAGTTTCGGTGATGTCTGTGATACGGACCGTGACGGCGATGGCGTCAACAACACCGCTGACAACTGCCCGATTAATGCAAACACCGATCAGCTGGATCGGGACAATGATGGAATCGGCTTCGAGTGCGATTCGCTGGTGCCTTTTGCGTTACAACTGAATAGGCAGACAGAATTCGACTGCTCAGGGGGATCTTCCAACCTAGTGGCCCTACGGTACTACCCAGGTTTCTCGTTTCGGGATCGCAAAACCTTCGAGAACCTGTTTGAAGGGTCTACAGCCACTTTGACAGCATTGTCGTTGCAAGGCGCGGTTTTGGGGCAGTCTACAGCGACTATCATGGAAGTACCCTCAACCAGTTCAGCTGGCCAATTGCGTACGACGGCTGAATTCTCGATACCGTTCAATCCACCGATTCCTGAAGCAGCTAGCCGATTCACCGATAGTTTTAGTATAGAGCTCTCTGTAGATGGCGTTGAAATTCCCTTCAGAAGCACCGGCGATGAAGATATCACTTTCTACTACCTTGGATGCTGATAGATACCTGTCCGACCCTATCACTCTGGAAAGAGTGACGGGGTCGGACCGCCACAAGCGCTGCAGATACTCACTTCTATATTGAACACTCGCTTCAACCTCTTTGCCCAGCACAGCCCCTTAAGCTTGCCAACTGTCAGATCTGGCTCTCCCAGTCCATCAGCTTCTGTATCCGCATCATCCGTATTCGTACGATTGGATTGAAGGAAATATTCTGTACTAGCTGGGTCGCTTCGACGATGCGCAGCCGTTTCTGGAATAGGCGGTTGATCTCAGCCCTCAGTTCTATCGAGGATTAATAACATTGGCGGCCATCTACGCTCAGTAGGGTTCCATAGAAGTGGCGTCACTGGTGTTGTCAAAGGCACAAGCGATAGACCCAGACCGTGACGTTATTCATACGGTCTCACAGATGCCTTTTGGGTTAATGGAACGACGTGACGCATTGATTGGAGGGCTGCAAAAAGCAGCCCCACTGCAATGATCCCAGACAGCTCGCAGGAGTTAGGAGACCCCGCCAAAACGAGGGTAATCTCGAATAAGGATCAAGAGCGTTTACGGTTAAGCTTGATCCAGCCATCGCGTAAATAGAAACGACCACCGCTCAATTTAAATTAACACTTTACTAGGCAAAGTGTTAACCACCAAAGCATGTTCTCTAGAGCAGACGCTCTATGCTCAGTTCTCACAGGTTGCAACGTAGGCGGGATTTCGCGTTCTCTGAACCCTAAAATCAGATCCTACCAACTTCCGCAACGAGGACTTTGCTCACAAAATAAAACCTGAAGAACCGGCTTAGGATCAATCCTTTCGAATGACAGCCTCGGCACAATGCCGTCTTTGTGAGTGCCCAAAAAGAGGTGGCTTTCAGTGCGCCTAAAAAACATCCTGCTTCAAGATCTGTGCGGCAGTGTGTCACGTCACGAGGTAGTGTCCCACAATACACTTTTGGGACACTTGCTGAAAACACTGTTAACCATTACAGCATCTTTCGAGCGTTCTCCAATCCATTCATCACAATTTTGTATTCCCACGGAAAGGACTGCTCGGTATAGGGGTTTAGGTTTCGTCGCTTTTGTGTTTTTCGTCGTGCCATGATTCACCTCTGTTGCAATTGTAATTGCTTTTGAGGTGTGTACATTTACTAGGCAAGATCAAATTTTAGCTTTCGGCGATAATTGGCAATCCGCCCAGCACACCAATCAAACGGCTCTCAGTAAACTTTGGAAAGGCGCAGGCTTTGTTGAAATCGAGATTGAGTTGCTGTACTCTCACCCGAGCTCCGTAAATTTCATTATTTACTGGCTACCGTTCCCGAATAGAGTTACCTGGGCTGTATTATTTCTCGGCATACTCGACAAAGACGACCAAGGGACGTGAAAATCCGTCTACCAGCTAAATGGACGGCGGTAGATCTGAAGATGCACTTCGCTCGAAACCAGCGAGTGGGCAAGCAAGGGTACCGTTCCGATGCCATAAGATGGCCGGCTGTACCGCGACCCCTTCACCGCTGAAGAGTGGATTCGTCGGACGCTCAGTCGCATACATGCCAAATCATGCTGATCTGGACAAGGAAAAATACAATCAACTCAGACAAGAGGACGACAT
This sequence comes from Granulosicoccus sp., assembly GCA_047634635.1. GTDB lineage: Bacteria > Pseudomonadota > Gammaproteobacteria > Granulosicoccales > Granulosicoccaceae > Granulosicoccus. The sequence continues at coordinate 6,124 of JBLIIE010000100.1, forward strand.
AATGCCTGGTAAATTTCTAATTAACTGCCTGTACGGAAGCGATGACCTGGAGAAGGCTACAGTGTCGATGATTATTGCGGGCGCTTCTGCAGCCAAGGAAGATGAAACCGCAGTATTCATGACTGGCGAAGCCGTTCGGATGGCCACAAAAGGTGGTGTTGATGGGCTGGGGGTCGAAAATTATCCGGCAATGGCGGAATTGTTCAACAGTTACCTGCGAAACAAGGGCCAGCTTTGGGTGTGTCCGGCATGTGCGAACGCGCGTGGAATCAATGCAGACGACCTTGTCGAAGGTGCAGAAATTGCCGGGGCCGCCCGTTCCATCGCCTTCCTGAATGCCGGAGCCCAACTACTCGCTTAATCGGGTTTGATGGTTCTGTTGCAACTTCGAGTCTTCAGCTTCATGGTGGGCCGTAGTCGGCCAGACTTGGTGTCGATTCGTCACTATGCACACCAATAGTCCTTTCAAATAGCGTCAGTTCGAACCTAAACTCATTCTTTGTGCGCTAGGTGGTACTTGCGCTATGCCTTGAGCTACCGCGATCTCGAGGAACTCATGCGCGAGACGGGACTTTCGATCGATCATACAACGATCTACCGGTGGGTTCGGCGCTGCGCTCCAGAGATTGACAAGCGGTGCCGGCCACACTTGAGACGCACCAACGATTCCTATCGGATCGATGAAACTTAAGTAGTGCTGGTGGCGTTTGGAAATATCTCTACCATGGCGTAGATTTTAGCGGCAATACATTAAACTTCTTGCTACGTTCCAAACGCGACAAAGTGGCTGCGATATAGTTTTTTCGTAAGATGTTAGCAACATCCCATACAACACCACCTCGAGTAATGAACGTTGATAAGAACACAGCCTATCCGGATTCATTTGGAACAATTAAGCAAGAAGGGTTAATCCGTCCAAGATCGTACCTACGCCAGCACAAGTATCTTAACAATGTCATCGAGCAAGACCATCGATTCACCAAACGCCGAAAGAGACCAATGTTGGGCTTCAATCGGTTCCATATGGCGTGGCCGACACTAAGGGGAATTGAAATGATAAACGCGCTACACAAAGGACAAGCGCGCTGGATTGCGAAGGCAGATGTTGTCGCTCAGAGGCAGCTGATTCATCGAGTATTCGGATTGGCTGCTTAACAAGACACTCTCAAGTCTTGTTACGGGTAATATCCATGGTTGCATTATAAACTTCGTTTTTATGTCACTTACTATCATGATGCTCGTAAACATCTGTCGCTTGCCAAACAACGTCCGAATCAAGATCAATTGGGTTACCAAATCAAGGGCGAATTGTTACGTTTGCACACATAGGCGAGCTCCGTTACGAGGTACCGGCGCACCGAATAAGATTGGAGGTCAGACGAAAATACACCTAGCAGCAGATTGACGAAATATCTGGACAGGTTTTTTGGTAGGGACAGGTGGAAACAACTGTTGCTACCTATGCCGCTGAGAAACCGGCACTCTGCAAAGGCGTGAATCGAATTTTGTATCAGTGCTCACGCTCATTGACCCGTCCACAACGTGTGCGTTCCGAGGCATTAAACAACGTGGTAACAATCCGATCGAGAGTTTCCACACTGGCATCGATTTTCGAAGCACAACACGGCACCACACGATTCAAAGCAAGGATAGTGATAAGCCGATGTACGTTAAGACTTCGCATACTATCTGCAAAATAGTGTTTTCCTTGCCGTATCAACCGTGCAGTGCGATGCACAGGAATGATGGTGGCCACCACAATCAAGAGGAGGCTGGTATTGCCGTACTCCGCATGAATCGGTTACAGTGGCAAAGAGAAAGGCGCTTATTCGACTTATTATCACGCCTTTCTAAAATCATACTCTTTTAAATGGCAGGGACTATACATGGGCAACGAAGTCGTAATAGAAGCTTGGAATACCGTGTTGTTTGAAAAGTTTTCGCGCTTTAAGTATTTGTTTATCGAGGGGTATGCCTCTATTAGTGAAGAGGCCCTAAAAAGGCATCAACACCAAGATGGTTCTCATGTGCTTGACGTCGGCTGTGGATTCGGAGATTGCACTATCGAAATTGCAAGATCTGTTGGTGAGCACGGGGTAGCCACAGGTGTTGATTGTGCAAAAAACTTTATCGCCGAATGTATTCAGACCGCTTCTGAGGAAGGGGTAGAGAACACCAGATTTTTGGTGGTAGACGTGGAGGCTGATGATCTTGGCGGGCCATATGATGAAGCTTTTGCACGCTTCGGAACTATGTTTTTTAATCTGCCAGGGTTAGCGATGAAAAATATTCGTTTATCTTTGAAGCCTGGCGGTAAGTTTACTCAGGTAGTTTGGCGTAAGCGCGAAGACAATCCCTGGTTACATGCCGCGCAACTTTGCGTTGAAAAAATCGTGCCGGTTATATCCCACGATGACACAGATGCGGTTCATTGCGGCCCCGGGCCTTTTTCTATGGCCGGTCCGGATATGGTTAGCGATATGTTGCAAGTGGTCGGATTCGAGAATGTTCAATTTGAGCGTTTTGATTCTGATATTTGCATTGGTCGCAATATCGACGAAGCTATTCAGTTCGCGCTTGAAATTGGGCCTGCTGGAGAGATTATTCGTCTTGCGGGAGAGGAAGGTGAACGCTTAAAGCCTGAAGTTATTGTTGGACTTAGAGACGTCATAGGAGATTTTGAAAGGGAGGATGGAACTTTCTGGGCGCCATCAAGTGCTTGGTTTGTAACTGCTTATAATCCAATGAACTGATGGGTGCATTATTCTGTTGTGCGTCAAATGCGCGAATGATGGGTCTATCCCAACAAAGGAACCCAAACGCACCACAGGAATTTAGGAATTTCTCACGCTCATATTTCAGTTGTTATGTTCATTAAGGTAGGCAATATTCACGTCAGAGCCTGGTTCCTGGTGCTCAATATGTCTCTTTAATCTTCATCCAGTTATGCAAATTGGGCTCGGTTGTAATATAGCGAGCAGCAATATATTTCTCTGTAGAGCCACCCGCAACGGATTAAAGCTGCTGAGTTGATCCTGATAAGGCGCCACGGTTCACCACACGAAGTATCACCAGCACTCGATATTATTGATCAATTCGTTAATGGCAAAATCAGTGCGATTACCGCCTGCCTGATGCTCGAAGCCGAAGGGCTGAAAGTGCCTGACGTGATGCGCAAGTATTTTGATACCGAGATCAAAACAGCTACGCATGTACCGTTTCTCAAGTTGCTGAGCGATGACACGGATCCACCGATACCACGCAGCCATTGCCCTGCCCGCCTCTTCTTTATGCAGTATCGATCGACCATCCGTGGCTCTTGAGCTGGCTAGCAATCCCCTGGCGGCAGTGAGCGGGCTCCAAGAGCGCGGCTTGCTGATACTGATGCGCAGCTTCTGGCTCCCAGGTGCGACAATATTTTGCCGATTACAATCGTATCTTCAATGCTGCGATCCGACTTTTGGCGACGATCCAGGACGCGCAGTCTTCATCGGACCGCCACAAGCGCTGCAGATACTCACTTCTATATTGAACACTCGCTTCAACCTCTTTGCCCGGCACAGCCCTTACGCTTGCCAACTGTCAGATCCGGACTCTCCCAGTCCATCAGCTTCTACATCATCAGCGGGGTTTTTGAACTTGCGAACACCTGCCAGCATCACGCGCTCTCGGTACCGACTACGACCGGTCTCACTCAGCTGCGTCTGAAATTCAGGCCAATACTGTTCTACCAGTTGATACAACAGTGTCTGTTCGGGCTTATGCCTTACATGGGCAGGCGCGACTCCAGATATCCTGTCCGGTTGTGGAAGCGCCATCAAACGCATCCTTGCGTGATTTGATTACCTTTAGTTTAACTGTGCATCAGGGGTTTGAGTTTAACACTCAAAGCGCAATTTCAATCCCACTTCTTAGATACTAGACATGGTTCTCATGGGGAGGTCCTGGAGGGCACTCTTGCTGGAAGACAGCTGCAAATGCTCTCCGTCAAACAGGCATTACTCCGGTACTCTCAAGATTAGATGTGAATTCGCCTTTGACATTGCATTCACGCTTGACACCAACAAACCGGACTTCGTGTGGACGCCCCGTGGATGTCGTCGCTTTGCGACGACGCACACAGATGAAGATACTGTTCTTCGACTGAAACGGTTATGCGATCTGGAGTAAACGCCTTGAACACGGGCAGTTTGTTTTTCATTCTTCGGGCGAGCAAAAGCAGAGCACACACACACACACACACAGTGATATAGCCAAACTTGCTGGCGTGCATAAATCAACAGTAAGTCGGGAGATTTCTCGCAATACTTGCCACCATGGTTATAGGCCAAAGTAAGCACCTGTGGCAACGGGTAGAGCAGCTACTGCGATAGGACTGGAGTCCAGGACAGATCTGCCTGTGGCTCTGAGAGACCGGCGAACAGACGGTCAGTCACGAATATCGGCAAGAATCAAAAGCAGGCCATAGTCACTATCACAGAGTGAGTTCGCGTTTAACGTATTTATATACAAAGTTGAAACTGAGGATGCAGAATCAGTAGAACGCGCGATCATCAAGACACTCAAAAGCAAATACTTACCAGTATTAACACTCACTCCCGATAACGGAAGAGAGTTTGGCGACCACGAAAACATTGCAAAAGCACTGGATGCTGACTTCTATTTTGCACATCCATATAGCTCCTAGGAGCGCTGTGCCAATGAGAACAGTAATGGGTTGGTGAGACAATATTTCCCCAAAGAATCTGATTTCACAGAGATCAAAAACATAGACACAAGACGTGTTGAACGAAGGCAAAACAATCAACCCAGAAAATGTCTTGGTATGGCAACACTAAATCTAGTAGGCTTTGGCCAACATGCTACTGTTGCGCTTGGGATTTAAAACCGCGATACAACACATGATGTATACATCCTTAATATTCGGCTCATTTAATTCAGGTTTATTATAAAATGCAAGAACCCAGCGAGCATGACGACTTGCGCATTAAATTTTATAAACAAACAATAGCGCGAGTAAATGAAGTGTGCAATACGAGCGACGATCTCTGTTTCGTTTATGTGCAGCACGCTTTTTCACCGTTGATAACGCATATTTCGTGTCTGAGGAACCGTTTGGCTGCACTTATACCAAAAGCGAGTTCCTCCAGAAGTAACAGGCACGTTGTGAAACAACTGGAGGATGAGTTTCCGAGACGTATCTATGCTGACATCAACCGTGGCCATTTGCGCAATACAGACTTTACGCTCAACCTATTAAAGCACGTCACTCATGGAAGACCTTTTGCGATACTTGAATACGGCGGTTATTTCGCTCCAAGTGCAGAAGCAATTGCAAATGATCCAGAACTGGGACCAAAACTCGTTGGCTTTGTTGAAGGCACAGAGAACGGAATCAAAGGCGCTGATGACGGATCAACTATTGGGTATCAACAGGTGGCGCATAAAATTACCAAACCAATAATTTCGAAATCCAAATCACGGATTAAAAATATTATGGACCGAGATATAGGCCCGGCTATTATTGAATCCTGTAACAACATACTGCGTCACTCGATTGGACATGGTGTTGAAGCTACACAACTCAGTATCGGGATCATCGGACTAGGTTCGATCGGTAAGGGCTTACTGAGGCATCTGAATAATGACAACATACACCCTCTTGTTTTTGACCTCGATATAGCAGTAATGGCAGAACTTGCGCATAGCCAACATTCGGCGGTGCCGCAGACAACACTATTGGCGAGAAGTGATTTGGTGTTCTTGAATACCGGCAGTTGCTTTTTGGCGCAACAGCCAGAATTACTTAAACACATAAAAGAAAACGCAATATTAGTACTTTGCACATCAGGAGATGTTGAGGCTGGTATCCCACAGCTAATTGCTGCAAAACATATCGAGCTTGTTAAGTGTGACCTAAATGCCCAAGTAGCCACTTACAAAACGTGTGATAACAAATCCATTCGTATCATGCATGGTGGCGACAGCATTGGGCAAGCGCCCAATTTGGTTATTGAAAGCGGCTCTGGCTCTCTGGCCAATTTGATGTCAGATATGGAATTTTATGCGTTAGGTTGCCACCTTGCCAGCAACGGAACCCAATTACCTGGTGGCCGCATTAGTGACTCACCCGTAGAAATTCAAGATTTAATAATTGAACAATGGCTGCAAGTGTTTCACCCCAAATGCAGAAATACACATAGCGAATCAACAAGCATAAGCGGACTCAAGCTGCCCCACCAAACGGCGGTTTCCAGTTAAGGGTGCCGAAAAGTATGCTCTAAGCACAGGTTATTTCGAACCCATAGTCTCTCGGTATAGCGAACTGCACTTATCCGCAGCGCAATCTCGAATTGCTGGAATTTTGAGAGTTCGATAGTCTCCATTTTTTTAGTCTTATGAGGCCTGCTGGGTAATGGTCGTTATTCCGCTTCAACGCTGCTACTGGTTTCTCCGCCATTCTGCTAACCTCTAAAACGTTTGAGAGTATTACTTTTGAGAGAATCTCCCTCCCACCGAACATTCCGGCCTATGCTGGACGAACTACACACTTAGCAAGACACTCTCTAGAGCCGTGAAGTTGTCTGCTGGGCAATGAGTGACAGCAACGATACCAAGCTGACTCTGAATGCACTGGATATGGATCCTGAATTTAGAAATCCGCCCAAGGAGCATATCCAGCATACCGATCGTGACAGCTATTACACAGCGAAAGAATATAGTCGTGCGTTAGCTAAACGTGGCATCAAAGTCAGTATGAGTCGCAAAGGTAATTGTTAGGATAACGCTGTGGCCCAAAGCTTTTTTGCAATAATAAAAAGCTGATTCACAAATACACATTCGCCACCTGTCGTGAATCTGCGGCTGCTATGTTTGAATATATTGTAGTGTTTTATAACTGTGTCCAGATAAATTCAAAACTCGGTTACCCCAGCCCAATAGAATTCAGAAGGAATAATCAATCCGCTGCTACTGCAGCATAGCCCCGGCGTCCACAAAAGCGGAGCAACTCCAGTATGAGCCTGAATCGGTTTACGAACAACAGCTCATGCTGCGGTTTTTATTTCGTGCTGACTCATTAGCGCGGTAAAACTATTAAAGTCAGTTGGTTCATGGAAGAGGTATCCCTGATACTCCTGACAATAAAAATTGTGCAGCATCTCCAATTGCTCAGTCGTTTCAACACCTTCTGCGACAACATACAGGCCAAATAACTTTGCCATAGAAACAATAAGCTCAATAATTGGTTTGGCGCTATCCATTGAGTTTATAAATGATCTGTCAATCTTGAGACAACTAATGGGGTATCGATGTAGATAAGCAAGATTAGAGTACCCAGTGCCAAAGTCATCAATTGCGATCTCGAATCCAGAGGCCACAAGCCGATGTAGCTTATCGATAGTACATCGGTCATGCCCCAAAAGTACTGACTCAGTAATTTCAAGTTCAATTTTTTTCGGATTACCGAAATGTTCCCCAACAATTTCGAGTAACTCGTCAACCAGATGTTCTTCGTTAAACTGTAGCGGTGACAAGTTCACCGAAATTCGAATATCGTGCCCTTGCTCTGCCCAGGTACGCTGCGCAATAATGGCATCTTTAAAAACCACTTTCCCCAGCTCTGAAATTAACCCTGACTCCTCACACGCAGTAATAAAACCATCGGGTTTTACCAGCCCTTGTGTGGGATGATTCCATCTGACCAATGCTTCTGCTCCAACAATTGAATTGCTACTGACCTCAACTCTTGGCTGAAAGTAGGTTTCGAACTGATCATCCTTCAATGCCGATCGCAATTCCGAGACGAGGTTCATTTTCGACTCCGCGGCATCACTCAGCTCTTTGGAAAAGTACGCGAAGTCGTTTTTACCTGTCTCCTTAGCGTGATACATCGCTAAATCGGCATGTCGCATCAGTTCGAGTATTTGCGTACCATTGCTTGGAAACAACGCAACGCCAATTGAAGGTGTAACCTGTACTTCACGACCTTGTAAGGTAATAGGTAAAGAAACAACGTTAATTATCTTCTGCATGATCGATTCGAAATGTTGTTCGCTTTCAAATGGATTTATCAACAGAAGGAACTCATCTCCACCGAGACGAGCTATTGAATACTGTGACTTTTCAAGACTTCTCAGCCGGTCGGCCACCTCCACCAGGAGTTGATCACCAGCATCATGTCCCAGAGAATCATTTACATTCTTAAAATTATCCAGGTCGATAAATATCAAGCCCCCAGACTTCCCCTCCATCAGCGTCGTATCGATTTTCTGTTGAAAATAAATTGAAACAAAATTACGGTTAGGAAGTTTTGTCAAGGTGTCATGTTCAGCTAAAAACTGGGCATGTTCTTCCGTTGCTTTTAGCTTGGAAATATCCACCTCGCTGATTAACCAAGCCGCCTCACCAGAGACCGCATCATGACAACGGCGCGCAGTAATATCGTGCCATACAACACCATTGACTGTATTGACACTGGTGATGGCTTTTATTTCATCCTTAGCCGGGTCTTCAAGTTGACGCAATAGATCCGAATCCACAAAATGATCCTGCAGTTTACTATTTGCGCTTGACACAATACTACGAGAGGCAGGGTTCCTATACAGTGGAACGCCCGTAGTCGAATACAATGAAATGTTAACAGATGTATGCAACAGAGCCTCGGAACTTCGCAAAGTCTCAGCACCTGCAGCTTTCTCAGTAACACCTTCACAGAACATGCACAAACGATCGGGGCTTAACCTAAATGCGCTGAAAACTACATTTAGCGTTACTGGCTCACCAACAGGATACATGGTCCAAATTTCATTGAACTGCGCAGTTTCGTCTCTGGCAAAGTCAGTTTTGTACTGATTGAGACGTTTGGAAACTGACACCGACATGTCAGTTCCCATTTTACGACTTAACAACTCTTCTTTTGAATCAGACTGCCAAATTGGTAAAGAGCTTTCATTACTCCATAGAATACGTGCATTATCTAGATCGAATACCCAAACCGGGTGCTGCAATCGCTCCAATTCGCACAACCTTTGCGCAAGCACAGCGGCCTCTTCAGCTAAAGCGCTTTCGAGTTTCATAGATGTCTGTGCTTGTTGCATAACGTGTATCCAGCTAGCGCAATGCTTCTTTAAGCAGCCAAACTCTGTTTTTGCCCTGTAAGCAACTGATCTATAGGCAAGTATCCAGGTTGCTCTTGAACTCGCGCTATCCAGGCTGTTATGTGTTTGAATTGTGATAGTTCAAAACCACCTTCGTCTGCAAGGTGTGTGTATCCATACACTGCAATGTCTGCCACAGAATAACCATGGTCAGTAACGAATTTATTTTTTTCCAGGTAGTTGTTCAGCACAGCTAGCCCCTGATTTCCACGTTCTCTCCAGATGGGAATCATGGCTTCGTGATCTTTCTGCAGCTCCGGAACAATGAACGTAAAAAAACGAACAGGCGAAATATTGGCTTCAAGCATAGTTTGCTCATAGTTCATCCAACGAATGCTCTGAGCACGCGATAACGCTGTGGCCGGCATCAAATCAGAACCTTCAGCCAGATACCAGGCAATGGCATTCGATTCTCCGACGCCGACTCCTCCGTCTAAAACCATATAAGGCAGTTGCCCCAAAGGGTTAATGGATAGAAATTCAGGTTTTCTGGATTCACCGGCGAGCACGTTCAAATAATTCACATTGCACGGCAGGCCTAGTTGAGCCGCGACCTGCATCGGTTTGAAGCTGTTTCCTGAGCCTTGAGTCACGTATAACGTCGGAATTTGAGTCATAGTTATTTATTCACTTTGCCACTGTATATGTCAGTATCGGTAGAGCGCGGGCCATGCTTAACGAAAGAATTGTATTGGTACGTTACTTATCAGTCGCCCCAATAATGACATCAGCTGCGCCTTCTTTAACGGTGGCAATAGTGCGTTTAACCGTGAACTGTTAAGTAAGCCATTACACTTCTAATAAACATTCAGTCAAACCATCATCGTATTGGCATATAAGGGATCGTATTTGCCGTCTTGTGATTAGCCGCAAGGACTGCAAACTATTCCAGTGACACGATAGCTTATGGGACAAACAACTCAACAACAACGTGATGACTCGCTTTCAGAGTTCCGCACCATTGCAGCCGAATGGAGTGGCGAGTGGCTTAGTCGTGAGTGCGTCAATCAGAACACCAAATTATGGTTCCAATGCAGTGAAGGCCACCAAATGGTTAGCGTCACCTCAGAACGTCTATCACAAGGGCTCAGCGCGCCCACACTGTAACGGCAATGCCATGCTAAGCATTGATGACGCTCACCAAACTCCTGCGACTCTAGGTGGGCTCTGCTTGTCTACTGAATACGTCAGCCAGCATAAACCGTTAAGATGGCAATCCGGTGCCGGCCATCGATTCAGTGCAGCACTGAACTCTGTAAGGAACAATGGGGCATTCTGCTTGGAGTGCCAGAAACTTACCCTCGAAGAATTCCTACAACTCGCGGACTCAATCAGCTACACGCTTCTTAGTAAAAAATACGTCAACAACTACACAAAGATTCGACTGCTCCGCGATGCCTGTCACTTATGGTACGTCCAACCTAAACACTTGAAGGAAGAGCGACGGTGTCCTGATTGTCGAGGCGGTGTTCGATAGAACCCATTAGCGGCTTTACTGTTTCTGTACTAGCGCTTAGATCGCTAAGTCGTGCCCCACCAAACATGACAACGTTTTTTAGTTATACGCTTTCGTTTCGCAGCATAGTGCGGATATTAAATATTCCTCGAAGACAAGGAACAAGATGGCAACATATGACTGCATATGCGCCCATTCCTGTTTAGGTCTTAGAATACTCAACTCTATTCAAAATACTTTCAGCAATTATAAATGCAGATGATTCTCTTTTTCCACGCTACGCAGTAAGTCAATTTTACTTCCAATAAGTTGAGAAGTCGCTAATCATCAGACGATCTAAAAAGACTTGATTCATGTATTCTGATATATCTAATCCAGCGATAGTGAAGATAACGCTGATACCAAGCCACTCATCCATGAACTAGTTTGCCAAGTGCCAGAGTAGCTTCAATAAATACCCACGCATTTGACATCGGTAGACTGCTATTGAATTTCAGCGTCAATTTGATTATCCACGACAAGCTCATTCTCGACTGCTGTGTATAGATCTATGCTTTCGTCTTCTGTCGATAGTGACACTACCTATGAGTACTTCATTCGCTTCCTCTGCATGAGGTCTTTACACCAACTGGCCACCGGATAAACGACTATATGATCACGATCTAAAATATTTACCGCAGCTCCTTCCCAAATTTCTGAGTGTAGTGAGCCGCCAGATATGGTTTTTTCACGAGTATTCTATCGAGGTAATTTGATCGTTCCGGTAATTTACCTTTCTTACTGTGTTTGTTAATGTACCCAAAAAAATCATCTAGGCTTTCACCCGCACGTTTAATATCGAAGCGTAATCCTGCTGATCTATATGCCACTGCTGAAACTGCACCTCGACCTCCAGGATTTGGTTCTATGAAATAGGATAGAACGACCTTAATATTCACTATAGTATTTCCCATTTCCTGTAAAAGTGCAGCTGGCCAAGAACGTTCGAAAAAGTAAGCACTGTTCAATGCACCTCCGCCAGCACCTTTGCGGTATGGCCTAATTATTTGCTCTGTTACAAGAGCAAGGTCATTTGAATATGAGAACAAAGCGCGGTCAATATTGGGAATGCCGTAGCCAAAGTTCCGGATAACGTGCTAGAAGCTGCGCGCCCATCCTTGCTGCCAATGGAGATGCTGCGCTTGTCATGTTAAATGTTGTAAGCGGTCTGATGACAAAATCTGGTGTTGTCGTTAAGAGTGAAAGAGAATCTATGTTAGGTTCGATCCTATGATCAGCCTGGACACCACAGTTTCCCGCTTCTAGTACAAGCTCTGGCTTTATTGCGGATTCGGCATGATCCCACTCAGCGGAGCTGCAGCTAAATGGACTTCGGACGCCTGCTTCAACTAGAGTTACACAGTCACTAAAATGATCCTCTTCAATAACGGTCTTTTCTGTGTACCCAACAATAGTTAATGCGTTCCACGCTTGTGCAGGTCTTTCGATTGGGTTGTTCTTGATATCCTCTTCTTCAGGTAACAGCACCATGTCTGACAGTTTAGTTTTAGGTTCAGTTATTCGAGCTACGGACTCCAGCCCTTTATGAGCATTGTGCGTAGCAGATCGCTCAGAGCTGCGTATGAGCCTGGGTGCTGATTTGCTGGTGTTTTGAATGCGTCCCGTCTCTACCAATGAACGCAGTTCTTCAGCTTTGCCGTGGCGACCCCGGCGGGCTTCAGCTGCTGCTATTTGTAGGGCAACAGCGTAGAGCTGCTCATCGTCTCCTTCGACGTGGCTTTTGAGCAAGCTAAGAATTTGATGCACTGTGGCCGTGTGGAACTCTGGAGAACCCTTGTTATAGAGTAAAATTGGAAATTCCACGCTCCCAGAACAACATTGAAAACGCTATCTGCAGTAAGGAACTCTAAACGTCTTTACGAATACCGTGCCCATCAGCTTATTTTTTGTAAATAACTGATTAAGCAGGAAGTCGAGGATAGCAAACCCGCTAGTTGTGGGGGGATGAGTACATGGAGCAATAAACACGTGTCGCTAACAAACTGCCACACCAAAAAACTGGCATCTGTAGCATTTCATCAATGATACGCAGCCAGCTACTTGCCCATACACCCATTGACACCTCTACCAAGCCCTGTCAGCCCACTGCATCACACATCTGGCGCCTAATAGATCACCACCGCGCAGCCATTGCCCTAGCCGCCTCTTCCTTATACTCTAATCTGTCAGCTACAATCGCGCCTCCGATAGTGCAGGGCGAGAGATATACCGGCGGAGCCGCCCCGGCAAATACGTTCCAGCTTCTTGCCCTCACGCGTGTTCACCGCTACCCCGGCACGCAACGAGAATCCTCCGATCCTGACAAGCTGATCAGTGCCCTAGTCATCCTCTTCCCAGGCAGGAATCGTTTGCAAGGTGAGCACTTTGCGCCCCGCATGAAGTCCCATGGCCATCCGGTACCTGATCGAGTGGCCCTGTAGCTGTTGCATCGTATTGCCCTCTTCATCTTCCAACGCCAATGTCAGATGATCGCTCTGCTCATCTCTGGCCAACTAACCAACCCAGGCTGGGCGCCCCCGGCGCTCCAGATACCCCGGCAACGCGTTGAGTTCTTTGCTCGTGGGAGCATTGACCCAATGAAATCTCAGATCTCCATTGCTCTTGGGCGAAAAGACGCCATCAATAAACAGCACATGAAAATGCAGGTTCAGATTCAGTACCGAGCCAAAGCGCTGGATCAATGTCACCGCACCCATATGAGCCTGCGATATCTTGAAGCCTGCCTTGTTGATCAAGTCGGGCCGTGTAGGTACGTCCAGATCGCGCGGTTAACAATGGCCAATACCTTGCCCATCACCTGCGGATGATTAGCCAGCACAAACCTTAGCGGATACCGGAAGCTCCTTACCCACTGGCGGACAGCTCTGTGCGGCAGGACATGATCCACCAGAAGCGCAGTCGTCTCCACCATGCGTGATTTGATTGCCTTTAGTTTAACTGTGCTTCAGGAGTTTGAGGTTGACACTCAAAGCGCAATTTCAATCCCACTTCTTAGATACTTGACATGGTTCTCATGGGAGGTGCCCGGTAGCCTGAGAAATCACGAAGAAAATCATGTGAGATTGGCTGATCCTGTTAACGCGCTATTGGAAA
>JBLIIE010000101.1:0-19811 GCA_047634635.1 Granulosicoccus sp.
TTGGACCTAAAGCTATTCAAGTAGTCTATAGCGTGCCAGAAGCCTTAAAAGCATTAGGCTTACCCGTCGATTACTGTATCGAGTATCCCCCCGAAAAATAGTATTGGAGCAGGCCAGCACCATTACAGTCATTGACCTCAAAAGGATCACCACGCCACAGTGTCTTAAATTTGAATGATCATCAGCAATCACCATACATGACCGTTCTTCGAAAAATGTGGTTTATAATTCCTATCTTCCAGTTAGTTGCATGCATGCACTACAGCCTGATCAAAGGTCCTAGCCGTCGCGTGCGTCAGCCAGCGTCAATGCGTCGTTCACGACCGCTCGCCTGTGTGAGTGCTGGTCTTGTGACCGGCAACTTTGCGCAAGCCAAAATGCGATAATTGACGCGGGAAATGCATGATACGGCACTACCGTCATTGGCGGATCACAAGGAAAGCGCAAGACCTTACTGAATTGAGATAGCATTTATCCAGCCTGGCAATCCCCAACAGAATGCCTATGTGGAGCGCTATAACAGAACGGTTCGATATGATTGGTTGGCACACCACCTATTCTCCTCAATCAGTGAAGTTCAGGACTTTGCGACCCATTGGCTTTGGATTTACAAAAACGAAAGGCCAAACATGGCCCTGAGAGGCATCACCCCAAAACAGAAGTTGGCCATGGTGGCCTAGCCTCTACTTTTGTGTCAGGTTATAAATGGGGGGATTACCTTGGTAGACGACTGGATCGAAACCGGCGGCCAAGCGAAGGGATTGATCAAATTGCTGGAGAAGCGAGGGGCGGAGGTTGTCGGCGTCAGTGTCCTAGGTTTTAACCGTGTTAAAAAGACGTGCAGTCTTGCTGAAAACTACAAACTGCACGCGATCTATGACTACACCATGGAAGGCGAGCGGGACCTTACCAAGCCATTAGCATGATGGCTCGGTACCCCCTTGGATACAACGCTTCGCGCAATCGACGTTACCGCCTTTCGCGCGGAGAGGTTTTGATTGATTCCCATCAACCAACTCGTCTATCAATGCCCTCCCAATAGGGTTCTCGAAGATCCTTCTTTAGTACTTTGCCTGTAGCATTTCTCGGTAACTCTTCAATGAATTCAAACTTCCTAGGTATTTTGTAACCCGCTAGACGTTCACGACAAAAATCAATCATTTCGGCCTCTGTAATTTCCTCTCCCGGTTTTATCACAACAAAAACAAGAATTTCTTCGCCCCATTTTTCAGATGGAATGCCAATCGCGGCAGCATCAGCCAAATTTGGATGTTCGAACAATGCATTCTCTATTTCTCGCGGATAAATATTTTCTCCACCGGACACAATCATGTCCTTAATTCTATCTTGAATAAAAATGTATCCATCTTCATCCATAATTGCGGCATCACCCGTATGCATCCAACCATTTCTAATCGATTTGGCGGTAGCTTCATCTAAATGCCAGTAACCCATCATTACCTGAGGGCCGCGTACTGCAACTTCACCCACGGTATTACGTGCTACCTCTTCACCGGTTTCGTCTACTATTCTGACCTCCGTACCCAAAACAGGTCGACCTGCCGACAGTAATAGTTCAGGCCTTCCGTCCAACGCCTTCCTATGGTCATCCGGCAATAATGACGTAGCAGCAGCACTTGTTTCTGTCATTCCAAAAATTTGAACAAAATCGCACCCAAAAACATCCATCGCCGACCTCAATGTTTCCTCAGCGATTGGCGAGGCGCCATATGCCATCATCTTCAACAGAGGAAACTTCTTATTCTGAATATCAGGGACGCCGAGCAAACATGCCTGCACCATCGATGGCACCATGCCCCCAACCGTGATTTCGTCGTTAATGAGACTGTCAATCGTAGCGATAGGGTCAAAATCTTGATGAATAACGAGTGTTGAACCTGCGGAAATGCTAGCCATGCCTATCACTGCGGCACCCGCATGGTACAGGGGCATCACAACCAACATTCGCTCTTGGGATTGGTGAATATTGAGTATTCGACTCAGCATACCTAGATTATTATCGATGGCGCGATGAGAGATCATTGCACCCTTCGGCAGTCCTGTCGTACCACTGGTATACATTTGATAAAGTTGATCGTTCTCATCGATATCTAAATTCAGGTTTTCGCTATCCTGTTTTGAAATCAAAGATTCATGCTGTATCCAATTTTCAGGAACATTGTCACTTTCGCCCATCGACACAAATTGATGCGTATGTTTAAGCTCATTATGAATACCCTGAATACCTTCTGAGTACTCGACATCACACATCAATAACTTCGCTTCCGAATCATTAATAATATATAGCCATTCACGAGGTGCTAATCGATAATTCAAAGGGACAGGTACAACACCTGCTTTAGCAGCGGCATAATACATAAGTACCATATCAATGCTATTTTTTGAGAGGTAAGCAATCCTGTCTCCTCTTTCTAAATTTTGAGATACGAAAGCATTTGCGAGCTGATTTGCACGCTGATTTGCCTCGCGATAATTCAACGACAGTTTGTCTTTGCCTGCTCCAAATTCAGCAAAAGTCACGTCAGGTTGCACTTTCGCGTAATACTCTAAATAGTCATGTAGTCTCATCGTATCCTTATATCCTCGTTTTTATTTCTTTTTTATTTGAGTTACTAAATGCGAACATATCCGTCACTTAACTATTCGACAGGAGCAACTTAACTGACAAAACACTATGATACTAGCCATTATACGAGGCAAAACATGTCGGATAATAACGATCAAATACTGGCACGAAAGACATAGAGTGAAAGACATGGGGTCAGTGTGGACCGACACGGTTTCTTGCAGTTCAAACTCTACCTTGGCTGACATGCCTGCTGTCATTTCGTATTGCTCAAGATGTTGTGTATAGGTTCTGGAAGCGTATGGGCCACCTCGACCCGAATGATGGATGAGTCCTGACTCAGGCTTCCGCCATGCGACCGCACAACGTCATTACGATTGCTCATCGATCAACCGACGACTAAACGAGAGTGTAAGCCGAGCAACACAGCCAGTTTTTAATGCACCACTGTGGCCTCGATGGCGCTCGTGAACTGCATGAATTTGATTGAGCAATTCAGTGTCTTTCTCCTGCTTTCTAGCTGAATGTGCATCGCCACTCTACGACGAAGTTGTTCGACTTCAGTGAGCGTTTCTACCTTTCGCTAACCTTCACCAACAAAGCCGGTGATTTGTCCCCAGCTGGCGTGGAGATCCGCCGGTAGCATGGGGTGAAAGCCCTCCTCTTAAAGGATCCTTCGTTGATGCTGGACTAAATTTTCGCTTTACGATTCCTAATTGATTTTAAAGAAAAGCAGCTTCATGCCGCTAGAACATACTATGACCTCATGAGCACAGAAGATGCTCGTGATATTTTTCCAAACATTTAGACAAGCATATTGCAAACATGGAGCGTGGCAGTGATGAAAGGATTAATCGTATTTATTCTGGTGTTTGGCGCTACCCAAACCATAGCTGACAATAATCGTCCCGATATTTCTGAAGCGAGACTGACCTACGACCAACGTGAGGTGCCTGAACTATCAATCTATGGCTCAAACCTCTGTTCAGGCAAGCATCATAACGAATTGACCATCATTCTCGGCGGAATTGCTCTGGCTGACATCCAGTGCCAGATGTTAGGAAGCCTCGATCAACCCATGGATATCATTACAGCGCCCCTCTCTCACGACCCCATACCCGGAGACTACCTGACCGAGGTGATTGTCTATTCAGGGGGCAATTCACGTCATTCTTCAGACCAGAGCGGCAGAGCCATTCGTTTTTACCTAACCGTGGGAGCAACTGGTCCACAGGGCATTCAAGGCATTGACGGAGAGAAAGGCGATCAGGGTATCCAGGGCCTGACAGGCGCTGAGGGTATTGTTGGCCCAACAGGTGCTCAAGGTCCCAGGGGCGATACGGGCAACCAGGGGCAAACAGGACTAACAGGTCCTACAGGCGATCAAGGCAGTCCCGGTGTTTCAGGCATATCACTGCTCGCAGCGCTGGTCTGTCCAGAAGGCGACTATCTTGCCGGATTCCAGGCATCAGGTGAGCTACTGTGTCGGACATTGACGGACAACGGGGGCAATGCCCCAGCGCCTGATCCAGCACCATCTGGCAACGAACCTGATCCGGACTATGCTGCAGCTTGTTTCAGCCTTGAAAACGACGGCAGCGTGAACCTGTCAGGTAATGACTGGTTCGATGCCTGTATTACACAAGCAACCACAAGTTTGCGTATTCTTGTTAAGGACGCATCCGGCGTCACCCTTTACGATGAATCAGCGGTAATCAGCAACCTCTGGGATCAAGACAGGATAACCTCAAGCGCCAGCCTCACCAGCCAGCACATTACCGTTGCACATGATCATGTTCTGACAATGACAAATAACGACAAAATGATCATCACTGGCAAAAACAGCGCGTCTACGCTAGGTTGTTTTTCTTCCTACTCGAACGGTTATGGCATTGTGGTCTATTCACCCACGGGCAGCTCCAACAAGGACATGAAACTACTGGTGATGGGTTACGAGCACGGCATTTCCGGTGGACGCCGGTCACTATCTGATTGGAGTGAGTCAAATGAACTGAGCTACTCTTCGACAGGTACTATGAATTCCTGCGATAGCGCATCAATGACCGGTGCCGCAATAATGGGCTCGGTCGCCATTTTTGTTGACTAGCGCGGCCATGAAGATACTGGGTCAAGATACGGGGGCAGTGTGGACTGCCCCCTAAGCTACCTCGACACGCTTAATAAACCTTAGCTACAATCACATCTCGTTCAAGGGCACGCGCAGCAGCCACACAGCCTAACTGCGCTGCAATGCGTTGCTCAGCAGGACCTCGCGTGGCCAAATGATCAAACGCCTGTGTAACCTCGAGTTTAGTCAATTGCGGTTCGCCATTAGACAGGGCGGGGCGATAGCGCATGTTTTGAAGCTGCTTGCGCACGAGATTGCGCACTAATCTAGGCGCGTTAGTTTCGATCACTTTTAACCTTCTGACTTTTCCCTGTTCATTAACGACAAAGTTCATGTTGATGTTGAAATTCGTGTAGTCCATTTTTCCGGCTAAATCAGCAATACGAGACTCACAAAGCGGCAATGGGGCACCCACCAGCTGCGTAGGCGTCATCTCTGCCGAGGTTAGCATCGAGTTTCCGCCACGCTTTTGCAGCATCGCATCAACATATCCACCAGCCATTTTATCAATTCGATCTGCACCGATAGGTGTTGCTGGCAAGGTAGCATCGGATTTCAAATAGAATGATCGAGCTTGTTCATACTCACCTGCGAGTAAGGCCAGGTCCCCAAAATGCAACCATTGTTCAGCGGTTAGACCCATTTCTTTAAGTTGGGTCTTCGCGTTATCAATGTCGCAACAGGCAACCAATAAGTACTCGTTTTTAAGCATGCTTAAATACACAGAAGCGAGTTCGCTCTGAGGCAGCGAGTGCTCTTTCATAATA
Organism: Granulosicoccus sp.; assembly: GCA_047634635.1. Classification (GTDB taxonomy): domain Bacteria; phylum Pseudomonadota; class Gammaproteobacteria; order Granulosicoccales; family Granulosicoccaceae; genus Granulosicoccus. The sequence continues at coordinate 5,483 of JBLIIE010000101.1, forward strand.
GCCAGCGCTTCTTTGAAAGCCGACTGGGATTTTTTGGGCTGCATCGTTTCCTGGTACCAGAGGCCTAAGGTTCTCCAAGATGGCGCCATGGCTTCAGGAGAAAAGTCTGATGACTCACCAACAATTCGATGCTGGAGTTCCATCATTCTATTTGCCCTGGAAAAACTTCCTTGTTCCAATTGGATCCGTGCCAGTTGCTGCAGGATTTGATTTTGGCTGGGGCTATACACACCTTCTTCAAAGTGGATTAGATACTGGGCGTGTTGAAAGTGATCAATCGCCACGTCAAATTCTTTTGCCTGCATCGCTGTCTTCGCTTCCAGCAGTAAGACAGGAATAGTCGGCTCCGGCGCGGTATCCGCCAGAGATGTTGTGCCAAAAAACAGTAGCATTGATATGATGAACTTGGAAATCAGTGTTGATTTGCATCGCACCAATCCCCGATGAGACATTGACTGACTCATTGGACTTTCCCCCTTAATTTCCCTCGGTGTTATCTTAGTAGAATGATGAGCAATTGTAGTTAAAAAAAGGAGAGTTCCATTATGTTTCCAGAAAGTCCGCGCGCTAATTTGGTGCTTTATACATAGATGTTAACGATTTTCATATGCTGCAGCGCCGCATTTCTACAAACCTATGTGTCCGCTGGTTAGAATTGTTCTGACAAGGTAACTCCTCCAGACCGATGCAATCCAGCCCCTAATCTCAAGCCACTATATTGGCCGGATGATGTGAGACAGCGGATTGCTAGTGTAGGGGAAGGCCTGACTGGATCAGACTGGCAGCGCCAGTCTGATTTCATACAGCAAACTAATTTCCAAGAAGAAACTAAGGCGCAGCTGGAGCGTGAATGATGCTGCCTCCATTGAGCGAACCATTACAATCCATGACCCGTGCGACAGACTGATTGGATGCAGCACCTGCTGCTGACATTAAGTTCATCGTACTCGATTTACCAAACGTGACCATGTCATTGTGTCCCACAAAGTAGACGATATCTGCTGGTGTATTGGCTAAATAAGGCGTTAGACGATAGACGTTGGATTTTGATCCCTGAGCTTTTGACATGGCAATGAATTCAGCCTCAACAGCTTCGACATCGGCCATCGTTTGCCCTGCTCGGATTGTGCAACCATAAGATTCCAGAACGAATTCCGTGTTGTCCGGTGTTGGGGGGCTGCCAATGTGTAGTGGCTCACCAAAGAATAGATTCGACGTGCATTTACTCATTTTCGCGAAACGAGCGTCTGCGGCCTGGCCTGCTGCACTTTCATAATAAGCACCCGTGCTTTTTGCAAACTCATTCAGATTCGGACTCACACCTAACCAGTAAAAATCCGCAGTAGAGCTTGATCTGATCGGCTTAATTATAGCGGCGAAGTAGTTCGAAAAGTCTGCGGATTCAACCTTCGGGATCTGGTCCAGCCAAAATTCAACCGCCTTATCGAGGTCGTTGGCCCCTCTATTGCTAGTATAATTGCAACTGAAAGCTTCGAATACTGCGGGTGTTTCTGCTGTTTCGTGATGATCCGCAAAGCTCGACTGAGCTTGGACCAAAGCTAGTATAAAAAATATCGCTGTAACTACCTGTTTCATTTTGTTCATGTCATTCGCTCCGGGTTATTAGTTTTTATTCCAGATCTGACGAGAACTACTTATCCTGTGCAGTAATGACGGCCGTCAGGGTATAGCCAAATGATATTGCGACTCCAATTCAAAAGTGTCAACCGATTTCAGAGTGCGCACCTTACAGCGCTTTTCTGGATACTGCCAAGCTAGCTTTTCGAAGCCACCAAAATTCTAGGAACTCCATCTAAACCAATAAATATCTATAGGTTTCTGCTGTAACTAAATGGCGACCCAAATTGAACAAACTGTGGACAGCAGCATAAATACTCAAGAATCGCTGAGCTTGTTTGACAGATTTAAACTTCGAGACACCGGACCGACGCATGGCTCGCTCCCTCACCCTGGTGGGTTGATGCGACGACTCAGCTCAATTGTTGGCGTATTTCTCAGTGGTGTGAATCGTTGCAGGCATCAGTTCTCGATGTGCCACACCATAGCTTCTCAATTTTTCCGTGACTATCTTCCGTGGCTCACCTTTGTGTTTCTTGACCATTCGTTTGAAGAATCGCTTAGCGGCGCGAGCACTACGCTTCTTTTGAAGGAATACATCAACGACTTCTCAATCTTGATAAAAACCTCATCAATGAAAAATGTATCACCATATCTCTTTTCTATCCGAATTTGTTGCACCACAATCTGATTGATTCGTGGGTGACAATTATTCCACGTTGAGCCAACAAATCTTCAATGATTGGTCCTCATCCGGCGATGGCTTAAGTTAAATCGGAAGTACAGCCGCACGGCATATTGAATGATTTGAGGGGATGCCTAGTCGGGAACCCGGTATCGTTTGTACATCGTCGATGTATTCATGCTGGAAGAATGGCCCAAGCGTAGTTAACTTGCCAATACCTCGGATATAGTCAATCCCCCCATTTATAACCTGACACAAATTTGGCCTTTCGTTATTGTAAATCCAAAGCCAATGGGTCGAAAAGTCCTGAACTTCACTCATTGTGGAGAACAGGTCTCGTGATGTATCGGGCCAGTCGTTCGAGTTTCTTACGCTGATTGCCCTTGCATGCAGCCCTAGCATGCAGCGAGAGCATCAGGGCATGGAGCACTCCAAACAATCTTGGGAATATGCAAAATTGAGGTGTACTGAACAGGGCAACTCGAGAAAATTTACAGTGATCTCCTCTCTTAATGCTCAAGAAGTATACAAATCATGGCGCCTTGTCCCAGAGGGTGGAAGCCGGGAACCTAATGGGTTAAAAGAGTTGCTAACGACACTAGATTCAATTGTCTGACAGTAAGTATAAGCCGCATCACGATTTTCCGCTTAACTGCAAGTTATAAGCTTTTTGCAAAGCCCCATCAAGTAACAAAAGGAAATAAGCATAATGAACGTCGATGAAATAACCCAGTACGAAATGGATACATGGGGTCGCTGTGCCGATGAGTATCTTGAGACTTTTGCGGGTCTTACGTCCCAGACGATTCCTCTGTTGCTGGAATCTGTTGGTGAATGTAGCGGCAGGCAGATCCTTGATCTTGGCTCAGGACCAGGAAGTGTCGCAAAGGTGTTTTCTGAGCAGGGGGCAGAGGTCACTGGATATAAGAAGAATAAACCACAATTCTCAACAGTATTCCCGTGATTTTTAATGCGGTTTATACTTCCTATCTTCTCAAAAAGTCACCCGCAACGAGGAGATCGCTCAGGGATCTAATTGTTAGCGGTTAAGGGATCGATGATTTGCGATACCTCGGTGATTTTAGAAACAGGAATGCCACTCAATTCAGCGTGTTTTCTAATTTCGTCCTCGCCTTTAGCCAGGTATACACAGAACGTCTTTTCGTCTGCGACATAGGAATGCTGCCACTGGATGTCAGGGCCGATGTTTGCCAGCGCCTGATTTGAAGCGCGGGCCGCGCCACAGAGCTCAGTTAGCGAGAAGTTACCTATTCCTGGAATATCACGTTCGATGATATAGCGTTTCATTTTAGTGTCCTTGGTTACAGCCGTTGATGGCCAGATCAGGATGCATGCTAGTTAGCCGTATTCAAAACTAAATATTCTTTTGCTTAATATAGATTACCTTTGGTATTGTTGTTTGAATTTTTCCAAGATAAAGATAACCTTTACCAATGTCGGCTTCAACCCATCTGAAATCGCTGCAGGCACTTGAACTGGCCATCCGGGAAGGCTCGCTAAAACAAGCAGCCGATCGGTTGAGCATCACACCCGCGGCTGTTGGCCAGCGTATTCGAGCACTTGAAGACTATCTGGGAACTGATCTCTTGCTACGCGGGCGTTCAGGTCTGCAGCCGACAGCGGAATTGGAACATGCGCTGGACGATTTGCAATTAGCATTCGCGGCGTTAGAGCGCGTGACCCAAACTCTGGATTTCCAGCGTGTCAGTGAAATCCACATAGTTGCAGACCTGGATTTGGCAGAGCTTTGGTTGACCCCGCGTCTCCCCGAGTTTCGCGAAGCACATCCCAACATATTATTTTGTATCAATGGATCGGGTGACGTTCCGCTCCGACTCGGCACGCCGGATGTGCGTATTTTTTATGGTGATGGACCCGGCGACCCGCTCTTTACGGATCTGTTTCTCCCAGTAACTGGCCCTGACAACACGCGCCGTATTGCTGACTGGGATCCAGTTTTGCAAATGGAGGGCATGCCACTCCTACATTTGAAAGCTCAACTAGAAAGCAACGATTATCCCGGTTGGGTTGAGTGGTTTCAGGCCTTTGGACACCGCGAAAGTGGACTGGATCGCGGCGTACACTACAAACACACCCGGCACGCGTTGGAAGCGGTACGGCAAAATGTTGGGTTTCTTGTATGCGGGCTATCGTTGGTACTGAGGGGGCTTGAAGATAGATCTATTGTTGCCCCATTCCCGATGTCACATTACATCACCGCTCCGTTTTCCTATAGACTGAAGCTCAGCGTTGATGCTGAGAAACGCCACCAGATCCAAAGGTTTGTTACATGGCTACACAGTACTGCCAATGAAACCCAACGGGAAATAGAAGGGCTGTCGAACCAGAAGGTTCTGACAAGTTAACTCCTCCAAACCAATGATATCAGGCCTCAGACCTCAGACATTGCACTATTCCATTCGTAGAACGCAGTGATCCTGAGATTCTTATAATGATCTGCGCGAATCAAATGCCTTCCTAGGTTGAACAGGTTACTAACAGCTGCATGCACACTAGTGAACCTTTGAGCCTGCCTGACTGATTTAAACTCGGAGGTGTCGGACCATCGCATCCCTCGCTATCGCACACTGGTCAACTGCGCGCCACAGATAATGCTGCGTACCATTGATCTTCACAAAAACTTCGTCGATGTAGAATGGATCACCAAAGCCTAATAGATTCGTAACTGACGGTATCACCCTCCGATATAAGACATCTCAACTTTCTTGCTTCGCGCAGTTTCTTCAGTGCGAATTTCCGAATATCGATCTTCTCGCCGGTTCCAGATTAAACCAATCGCACCGGCGATTTCTTGGTCGCTTCTGCCAGTACGCATGAGCGTGCGCAAATCATGGCCGGACTGCCCAAACAGGCAGGTGTACAACTTGCCATCAGTCGAGAGTCGAGCGCGCGTGCATGTTGAACAAAAGGCTTGGGTCACACTAGAAATGACACCGATTTCGCCACTGCCATCTGCATAGGCCCAGCGCTGGGCGACTTCGCCTGGATAGTTGGATTCTGCTTCGATGATTGGCATCTCTTTGTTGATCATGCTCACGATCTCGGTCGAGGACACAACATCGTTCAAGCGCCAGCCGTTGGAAGAGCCCACATCCATGAATTCGATAAAGCGCACGATGTGGCCGCTACCCTTGAAGTGCCGCGCCATTGCCACGATGTCCTGATCGTTGACACCTTTCTTGACCACCATGTTGATCTTGATGGACTCAAAACCAGCAGCGTGTGCAGCGTCGATGCCTTTCAACACCTTAGCCACCGAAAAATCTACGTCATTGATGGCTTGGAATATCGACTCATCGAGTGAATCGAGTGAGACAGTGATGCGCTGCAGGCCTGCAGCCTTGAGCGCCGGGGATTTCTTAGACAGGAGGGAGGCATTAGTGGTGAGTGCTAAATCCAGCGGTTTGCCGGCATGCGTCTTGAGGCCGACCAGCTTCTCGATTAAAACCTCAAGATGTTTGCGCAATAATGGCTCGCCACCAGTGAGACGAACTTTCTCGACACCGTGTTCGACGAACAGACGTGTCATGCGAGTAATTTCCTCGAAACTCAAAAGTTCGGGTTTTGGCAAAAAACTGTAGTCCTTGTCGAATACTGACTTCGGCATGCAGTAAGTACAGCGAAAGTTGCAGCGGTCGGTAACCGAAATGCGCAGGTCCCGCAAGAGCCGGCCGCGCGCGTCCGGTAGCATGCCGTCTGAGGTAGACGTGTAAGCCGGAATTAGCGGTACGCGATTAGCATCATCCTGGTCAACAATGGTCGGTATCTTGATGGTCATGGAACCTCTTTACATGGATTAACTGACTTTTGAAAACGCATTTGGCTGTGCAAAGCGCTGCAAGTATACATTGCCGGTGTAATGGCCGCCCAGCCGGTCAGTTTTCGAAAAACTAGGAGAGCAACTATAATACGACAACCCGCCAACTTCAAAGAACTCGGACTGTTGCACACTTGAGTTCACTTCTAAACTCTCCGGGACGTATCGCTAAATTAACTTTTCTGACTATAGAATTTCTATCCAATTCTGCACTTAAACCGCCGCTGCGTTTTTCCAAGACGTCGGACCGACGCATACCCCGATAGCTCACGATGTGCCACGCCGTAGCTTCTCAATTTATCCGTCACAATTTCCCGTGGTTCACCTTTGTGTTTCTTCAGCAATCCACCTAATCACCACCATAGCACCGGCTTTCTTAAAAAGGGGCAAATCCCCGATATATGGGCGACACTTCCTGGAAAGCAATAGCATCTGTGGAAAAGTTTAACATGGTGCAACCTCCCTAGAACCCCGACTGCCAAGTTAACGGCAAAGCGGCGGCTGGATTGAGCTCGAATGTCTGGCAATGTCTGGTCGATCCCGTACAGTTCGAAACGGCAATCCTCAATCTTTTGATTAACGCGCGCGACGCCATGAAGAACGGAGGCTCGCTGACCATCAGCGTGAACAACACCAGCATCACGGAAAGTTCTGAAGCCATCAAGGCTGGTGATTACGTCGAAATTTTGATTCAGGATACAGGCAAAGGTATGGACCGAGATCAATTGAGCCAAGCCTTCGAGCCATTCTTTACCACCAAAGAAGTCGGCAAGGGAACCGGGCTTGGGCTAAGCATGGTGTTTGGGTTTCTACGCCAGTCGAACGGGAGTATTGAGTTGTCATCCGAGATTGGAGAAGGCACGCGGGTAAAGGGGAGCATATACTGCTACTGGAGGACAATGATGATTTGCGGCAGCTGACACACAGACAATTGGAAAATCTGGGTTACAGGGTTAGTGAGGCGGCGAGTCATGAAGCGGTTAATCACTTGCTGGCCACGGGCAGCAGATTCGATTTAATGCTGTCAGATATTTTATTGCCGGGCATTCAGAAAGGACCGCAGATAGCAGACCAGGTTAAGGCGCAACAGCCAGATATCCAGCTATTATTCATGTCAGGTTATATCGAGAGTTCCAAGGAAATCGATATGGGCAATCTAGTGGCCGGGCACTTTTTATCAAAGCCCTTCAGCCAACGCACGCTGGCTGAAAAACAGCGCAGCCTTCTCGATAACCAACAAGATAACTAAAGCGCCCTGCTGCGCCAGAAAGACATAGGGTCATTTCTGAAGGGTCAGTGTAAAATTGTTAGTCAGTAAGCAAGAATAAGTCATACACGCTCCAAGCGCCTAGTTTCGCTGATCTGGGCGAGCATGACTGAAAAGTCATACGACTTACTGTGCGGGTTGGTTATATTGGCTAGGGAATGATCAATGACGTCGTTCTTGTCGCGGTGTTTTCTCTGACCCTTTACACTTACCCCTATCTTTGAAGTTCTAGAGACTTTTCAGTCAAACCGCTCATTGAGCAATTGATCCTTCTCCTGCCATCGAGCTTCTAGCCAAGCCCGTGTATCACTAATTTCAGATACTGAGTAGGTACGAATCACCACGTCGATTGTCGGGCAGGCACCGTGCAGGCAGCGCCAAAAATTGGTCTCGTGGTTCCGATACACCACAGTTAGATCAACCACCGGTGTATCCGCTGGAGCAGACTCAATCGCAATCTTTAAGCCACCGGGCCGCGGATTCAATAAGTGCTCGTAGGCGACCTCCTGCGCCTTTTGTTTGACGGGGCTAAAGCGGGTGCCCTCGGCAAAAATTAATAGCGCGCCTCGTCCCTGAGATAAGGTATTCGACGCTGTCTTTATGGCCGCAAAGTCTGCCTGCCTCGCGTCTTGATCTCCACCTCGATTGAGACGCGGAAAATTCAGCGCATAACAAATCCAGCCGATAATAGGCACCCACACCAATTGCCGTTTGACGAGAAATTTTAATATTGGACCGCGTTTCGTGATTGTGTGCTGGATCACGGGGATATCAAACCAGGTCTGATGATTACTGATAACAATAGGTGCAGGATGATCGGGTAGTTGTCCAACGATGTTGATACGAATGCCAATGACTCGGGTCATCCAGAAACTATCAACCAGAACAGCTGAGCGATAAATAAACTCCAGTGCACCATCGCAGACAGCGCCCACCGACGGCAGACGAATCACAATTTTGACCAACGAGAATGATAGTAAGGGAATCAGCCAAATCGACAGATTTATGGCGACCCAAAGTGCCGATATTAAGCTCGTACCCTGTTGTAAGACGTATCGCATGCTAGAGTCATTTTTTGCATATTCTAACACCTGAGTACGTATAGAAGGCATGGGGTCAGTGTAAAATTCTCTACATGCCCAGACACATTAACCAAGGTATCTATTTTGCTATTACCCTCCTAGTGCTCCTGCGGTTGACCAAAACTTTAGTCATCGCCGAGACTGAATAAGCCCTCCTCCACATAGAAGAAACCGTTATTTCTCAGCATTGTTAGATCCATTTATAATACTGTATATACATACATAGATAGCGGTTTGCCACTATGCTAGAAGAAGCCTCGAGCCCACAGATTTACAACGTCTGGTCAGCGGATACACTCAACCACTCGCTGGAAGACAATACCAACAATCTCGAGCAGGAACTGCTCATGCTCGGTGCACAGATCGACGCCGCCACCTATCGTTTTATCAAACTGCTCGGCCGTTTTGATGAAGCGAACGGCTGGCAGGGTGACGGCATCAAGTCTTTTGCCCACTGGCTCAACTGGAAGCTGGGGATGAGCAGTGTGATGGCGCGGGAAAAGGTTCGAACAGCTCGCGCCCTTGCAGACTTGCCGCAGGTCGAAGAAGCCTTCAGCAAAGGTGAGATCAGCTACACCAAGGTACGCGCCCTCACGCGTGTTGCCACGCCAGAGAATGAAGACTATCTGCTGGACATCGCCCATTATGGTACCGGCGCCTATATGGAACGTCTGGTCCGATCCTTTCGACGCTGCAAACGCTTTGATGCGGCAAACGATAACTTATCCGATTCAGAATCAGGACAAGATCAAGAGACAGACAACACCCTCATCTGCTACGACGATGAAGACGGCAGCGTCATCATTCGTGCAAGGCTGAGGGCAGAGGATGGGGCTCTGGTGAGAAAAGCGTTGGATATTCTGGTGGACGAGATGCGCAAGGAGTCAGAACTTAAAGTAGATTCTACAAAAGTTTCCGCGGAAACAAATTCAAGCCTGCCGGATTACGACGATACCCGCGCTAATGCCCTGGTCAGGCTCGCAGATCACTACCTTTCTCATCCACCCAATGGTCAAGCACTTGGCCAGGATGAGCGCTACCAGGTATTTGTGCATATCAGGGTCAATCCGGATACCGGCACCATAGAGGATCACCACTTTCTAGCGCCCGAGGTAGCCAAGCGCCTGGCCTGTGATGCTGGTTTGACCGCCGTACTAGAAGGCAAGGATGGTGAACTGCTCAGCATTGGTAGAAAGTCGCGGATCATACCGCGCCCCATTCGTCATGCCCTGCGCATTCGCGACCGTGGCTGCTGCCAGTATCCTGGTTGTACCGCGCACCGTTTTACGGATGCACACCACGTGAAGCACTGGGCACAGGGTGGCGCGACCCAACTCGATAACCTTGTGACCTTGTGCCGCTTCCATCACCAAGAACTACACAAAGGCACTTACCGCATTCAACCGGCCAGTGAAGGTGACACCTTTTGCAATCGCTTTGCTTTTATCAATCGCTTTAACAAAACCATCCCCAACAGTCCGACACTCCCCGCCAATCCCTCTCCCCTGCCAACTGCTGCGCCTGCCAACTGCCGGTGGTTCGGAGAGAAGATGGATTACCAAATGGCAATTGCGGCGCTGTACGAACTGGAGACAGAGAACTAGTCGAATTGTTTACAGCCAACTAAGTACGCCACAACCGAAACCTCCTAGAAGAGAATAAACGTATATCGCTTAGCCACGTGTATCACGCTAGAGCATCTACGCGACTTGATGATATTCGTCAGGTCTTGTCGACGCCGGAGATACGATCACACTTTGTAAACCGTGATAACCGGACTGAAGCGGAAATCATAGGCGAATTGCTCGCTAATAGAAGTATCGTTCACATGGACAACATGCTCTACCAAAACGAGCTAGGTCTGATCAGTCCTTCTGCTTTAGCGAGAGAGAGAGAGAGAGAGAGAGAGAGAGAGAGTAACGAAAATTATTCTCGAGCGGTACGACGAGTGGATCGAGCACGGAGGCTACATGTTCGAAAGAGTCGAGGAATGGTATTTAGAACATCGGGAAGGCGCATAACATGAACTGGTTGAAGGAGAAGTAGCACAAAGATGATCTCAGCTAGCGTCCTCGACACTACAGTTGATGAATTCAGGGAGACTCGCCAGATTCCTCAAAGAGCCAGGCCTTAGGTCGAACAATTGCTCGGCTGTATGATCCATCATTACCAGGGGGCGGCGAATAACAGCAGCCTCCTCACTCGAAACCAAATAATTATGGAAACCTCGCTGCATAGTGGCAGAATGGTTCAATTCAGAAACGGGATACAGAAACTTTGAACTGGGAAGCTATCGGTGATGTTGGTGAGATATTCAGTGCACTCGGAAGACGGTGAGCGAGAATTGAGGGTCATGCATATAACGCATGCGAGCCTTCTGCTAAAAGCAAATTCAGGTAGCGACTTGAACGAAGAAGAGGCTCTGATCCTGGACCAGATATATGGAGCGTATCAATCTCACTACTTTCACGGATTCGGACGCTCAACTTCGTTAGGGAATGATGGAACGCCTCAAGCACGTAATTTTGTCAAAACTCTCAGAGAGAACCCAGCTTTCTACCTATTTCCACTGCGAGACGCCTTGCTGAGTCACGGGGTCCTCGAGTTAGAGAATTCGCAGCACTTGTTCAGAAGTTCTTGGATGAGTAGGAGCGGTCGCTAAGATCGCGGGTGCCATAGCCGTTGTTGCAACATTGATTTATTTTGTACGCCAGATTCGTGATACCCAACGTATTTCGACCACCGCCAACACGGTCAATATTTTCAACATGAGAAACAATCATCGAAACACCATTAAAGCGAACATTGAAATTTGGACAAAAGGCAACAGGGGGAAAGTTCTTGATGAGCTCGACCAGGGGATCTATCAAAACCTGATTGAAAACTCTGACGCGATTACATTTTTGGGTTTTCCCAACGGTTGCGAATAGAAGGTACCGAAGCCGAGGAATACAAATCAGCCCCATCTCAAAGAAAATGGTCTGAAAAAATTTGATGAACAAAGCGCCTAACATGACAACGACTATCCATCAGGCATGGCAAACACCCTGGAGTTCGAAGTGAACTGGGAGGCGCGGTTAGTCTGTAAATGAAAATAGGATGCCTATTATTTTTGTATGGTCATACACACACTACGAGCCTAGTTTCGCTGATCTAAGCGAGCAAGACTGCCAGGTAACACGGTTTAGTGTGCGGGTTGATTAGGGAATGATCAATGACTCTAGACGAGCTATCAAAAATTGTTACGACGGATTTCATTAACGAAATCCTGTCAGCGCGCAATATCCATGCGCCCCAAGTTTCGCTGCTAGGGTCGAAGGCAGCAGAGTTCCCGTTTCTAGTTGATGGCGCCAGCAACAATGCGTTATTCCTCGATCTTGACATTGCATCGATTGACCACCGTATCCCAAACGAACTAGTGCTAAAAGCAGGTAACAACGCGGGAGGAACGACTCAAAGGGAAATCCTCTTTTACAACCTGCTTGAGAAAAAAGGGGGTGTCCCCGAAGTGCCTGCTTGTTATGCCACTGGTTGGTTCCAAGAACTTGATCTTGGCGTCCTCTTATTGGAGAAGGTAGCAGCCGATGCAATCGTCTTTGAGGTGCCAGTTGAGAAACACCTCGAGCACTATCAGCGAGCAATTGAAATCCTGGCAGATCTACATGCTCATTGGTGGGGTGACAGTAATATTGGTGTGGGAACGTTCGAGCCTCTTTGGACCAATGATCTATTGTCTGCCGCAACCGCTTGGGCGAAGAACGCGCAGCTAGAACTGGTTAGATCTGGTGAGGTTTCGAAGCGTGATGCCAAGATTCTCGATATTGCCCTGTCCATTGCGCAGCCTTTACTCTCGGAGCGTGCGGCCCAGGCTAATCTCTGTGTCAACCACGGTGACGCTGGTCTCTGGAATTTTGTCATGGATCAGCATGACCCAACACTCGTTAAACTGGTAGATTTTCAAATGTGGTGTGTGGCACCTCCAGCATGGGATATTGGCTACATGATATATCTGTTATGGCCAACCGAGTTTCGCTCAAGATTTGGTGCACGAATGGTCAAAGCCTATCTAGATCGTCTTTCAGAGCGAGGGATTATCTATAGTCAAAACGACTTCTTTAATGATCTCAGAATATGTATCGTAGGGCTTATCACACTGAATCTCGCCAACTATCACCTCGGCATCTGGCGACATGATCAATGCTCAGACCGCCTCACTTGGATACTAAATGCATATCGCGAGCTTGAATGTGACCGATTCCTCGACGGCCAGCGCATAACATGAAATTGAAGACGATAAATCCTGGCAGACCTGAGAGAATCAGCCCTCAGCTGACCTGGGTCACCCGCCTAAAACTTTGGAATCCTCGGGGCATAGTGGCAGAATAGTTCGAATCAAGATCGAGGGGTGCATACCTGATGTTATTAGTCACGAAACAGACAATCACTGGCTGGGGTTTTCTAGAGCTTCGTCGTAAGCCTGCGGATTCGCGTTATGCCAACTAAGCGCCTTGTCTACGACTTCAGTATCGACCTAATCGGTACGAAACCAAAAATCTGGCGTCGGATTCAAGTACCTCAAAATTATTCATTTTGGGATTTGCACGTTGCCATCCAAGACGCGATGGGATGGTTTGACTGTCACCTGCATGCCTTCCGCTTTGGCAAGGTCGGAGCGGCGATTGAGATTGGTATTCCGGACGATCCGCAGTTCTCGGACATTGAAACTTTGGCGGGATGGGAAACCGCGATTAAAGAGTTCTTTGAGATCGGCGATAGTTGTATGTACGAGTATGATTTTGGCGACGGATGGATCCACGAGTTAACGTTGCATGGGATTAAGCTAGCAGAAAAAGGCAAAAGGTATCCCATCTGTCTCGATGGCGAGATGGCCTGCCCTCCAGAGGACTGTGGAGGCATCCCTGGCTACTACCATCTACTGGGCGTGTTTTCAGATCCGGAGCACGAGGAATATGAAGATTTCCTTTCATGGCTCGGTGAGGCGTACGACTCGAAGTCCTTTGACCCAAACAGCATCAAATTCGATAATCCGAAGAAGCGGTTTGAGCGTGCATTTTTAGACGCCCCATAATCTGGAGTTTGAAGTCGGAGTGAAAATTCACTCTGATTTTGCTCCGACCCCGAATTAGGCATTAGCTAAGCAACTACGAAATCAGGGATTCTTCGCAAAGAGAATGCATTGTCTATAGACTCATTCGAGATGCCTAAACTCAATAATCAGCGCTCTATTGTTTCGTCGTTGTTGGAATCGATGACTGGCGTGCTTCGCACAATTTTTATGGTGTGTTTTGGCTTATTTATGCCATTTGGAGTCGCAGCAGGCGTAGACCCTCTGTTTGAAACCCACGAAATTCTCGAACTGACTTTGAAGGGTCCGCTAAATACAATCAGCAGAAAGCGTGAACTGGACGTCAGGTATCCTGCAGTTTTGTCCTATCGAGACGAGGAAAACAAAGTAATAGAGTTACGGGTTGAGCTTGAATCGCGCGGAAATTTCCGTAGAAAACGAAGCACCTGTAAGTTCACTCCGCTAAAGTTGATCTTCAATAAGAATCATACCGAAGGCACTGTCTTTGAGAACCAAAAAAAACTCAAACTCGTTAATCAGTGCGACCCAGTTAACAGGAAATATGAAGAGTACTTGATGCTCGAATATCTTGCCTATCTCATTTTTAATGAGATTACCCCCATGAGTTTTTCCGTCCGCCTCGCAAATATCACTTATGAGGAAGTAGATTCGAAGGAAAAACCACGACGTAATCTAGCCTTTTTTATTGAACACAAAAAACGTTTGGCGAAACGAATTGGAGCAAAGCAGCTTGAAATTGAACAAACATCCG
>JBLIIE010000102.1:0-19257 GCA_047634635.1 Granulosicoccus sp.
GGTTTGCTCGCACTTGGAATGGTCGGGTGTGGAGGAGGGAGCAATAACTCGGATTCCCCCGTAAGCACAGAGCCTCCCGGAGCGGACGACGCCCCCATCGTCGAACAGGCTACATTTAATAACGCGGATGGATTTAATGTTGTTCGAGAACCCGGACTGCGTTTGCCTATTGAGGATGAGGCCGCTGATATAACAGAGGCAGACTTTGCTGCTGGACTACCCGAAGCCGTTCTCCAAGTTCCAGATGAAGTAGACCCAACCACTAATCAGGCCCCGTATTTTGTAGGGTTGGAAAACATTGAAGTTATTGCTGGCCAAGTACTGGAAGTTATTTTCGAACCACGAGACGATGACGGAGGATTACCGGGCATGTTTCCCGAAAAACTGCCTCAAGGCGGCACTTTCCCGGACAACTTGGATGGTACTAAGACATTCCGATGGCAGCCACTGCAAAATGATGTCGGCTTTTTGAGATTCACTGCGACAGCTCTTGACCCGGCCAACCCAGCGTACAGATCTTCACAGTCGATCCTGATCAAGATCGTATTGCCTGCAGACCCATCCACCATTCCCAATGTAGCACCCATGTTGGATGAGGTCATACCTCACACAGCTCGAGTTAACGACCCAGTGGTCTTTGAAATAAAAGGTATCGATCTCAATGGGACAGTGCCGACACTGGAAGTGCGAAATCTTCCAGCAGGTGGGAGCTTTCTCCGACATCCGCGTTTTGAGGAAGTTTACGTTCTAAAGTTTGTACCTGACACGATCGGTGAATTTTCCATTGATATTCGTGCAATAGATTCTGTCGATAGTGCACTGACTAGCACCGAGGCGCTCACGCTTACGGTTTTGAGTGAAGATGCCTTTGAACGAGCTGGTGAGTCCTTGAGGGTGCTTGCCGAGAACAGAAATATTCACATCGGTTTTGCTGCATTGCAGTCTTTCTATCACCGCCCGGATGGTGCTATTTACGCGGTAACTGCTGCACGTGAGTACAACATTGTGACGCCGGAAAATTCCATGAAAATGGATTATCTCAATCCAGAACCGGGCCGGTATCAATTTGCAGCGACAGACAACCTCATAGCGTTCGCAAAAGTGCACAACATGATCGTTCATGGTCATCCCCTGGTGTGGTATCGACAGTTGCCCACGTGGGTGCGGAACTCGAATGTCGCAGACAGGGAAATTCATATGACTGACTACATCAGTCGAGTTATGGGGCGTTACGCTCAAGATGTATCAGTTTGGGACGTGGTTAATGAGCCTATGGCAGATGACGGCACGTTGAGGGACTCGGTGTGGTTGGAATCCATGGGAGCTGAATATATCGACAAGGCGTTGACTCAGGCTCGTTCTCTGTCAGCCGGCGGAACCTTACTCATCAATGAATTTGATATCGGGTTTTCAGGTCCAAAATTTAACGGTTTGATGAGTCTTGTTGATGATTTACAGGCGCGTGAAGTGCCTTTAGATGGTATTGGTTTTCAACTTCATCTGTTTTCAAGCTTCGATCAATTTGCTGAACTTCAACTGAATTTTGCTGAGGTTGCAGCACGCAACATTGATATTTACATCACTGAATTAGACGTATCTCTGTCAGAGGGTGCAACCACTGCAAGGCAGGCTGAGGTATATGCCCAGATCGTGGACATATGTTTGGAGCAAGTGCGATGCAAAGCGATTCAGACTTGGGGGCTAACTGATCAATACTCGTTCAGATCCGTATTCGATCCTTTGCTATTTGATCGCGCCTACCAGGCAAAGCCTGCGTACGACGCGGTGTTTGAGGCTCTCACAATCTCTGGAAACTAGGAAAACCGTTCTGAATGGAATTGGACGGAGGGGCCAGCCAGGGACTCAGTTGGCAATTTCTTTTTTTTCTGTTATGGACTTAGTTGCCTAGACGGCAGGGCTATTTGCCATCACTGACTGGCGCACTGGAGAACTGCCTATTGCTCGCCAGAGTTTCATTTGATTAAAATCTGTACGGCCACCGCCAGCTACCTTGACTGGCTCTGACGGGTTGGCTAGTTGTGTTTCAAAACGATCGAGTATCCAGTCATATAGTTGCATGTCCAGCTGATTCGTTTCCTTGATTCGTTTGCGCTGATTAATCGAAAGCTTTGGTCCTTTCTTTTTCTTGTCAGCGTTCTTGTTGACGTGAAATTCGGTCAGGTTGACACCGAAGGCCATTCGCGCCATTCGCACGGTGTCCGCGTAACGCTCTTGCACACCAACGATGGAGTAATACTTTTCGATGTTGTTCTTAGCCGTATCCAGAGCATCCTGATGGCAGAGATCGGGATGCAAACCGATACCACTGAATCGACGCACCATGCCATTGTCGAGTTCAGCGGACGGACATCTGAGAAATCTGTTGAAGGTTTGTTCAGCCTTTATCCACGGGAGAAAGTCCTGATAAAAATCGGCCGCTGTGCGATTTTCGAATAACTCATCGTATGATTGGTTGGTACTCTTCTTTGTATGGCGAATGAAATTCCGATACTGAACCGAGTAATGATAAAGGGACATGATCCGGTCGACGGGCTTGCGCACGATCGCCATATAGTACGACGGGTGTGAAAGCCACTCATGCAGGCCAAACGGGAGATGACCTGCATATACACTCTTTTCAGTGTCTCTCAGCACATCTTCAACGGCTGCGGTGTCGTCACCAAATGCCGACATATTGTACATATCAGCCATATTCATACCATGGTACTCGCACATGCTGGCGAACATGGACATGCCACCCGTCTTGGGTATATGGGTGAAGATTAACGGACAGTCTTTACTAATCATGACGGCAATGGGTCAAGTTCGGTGAATAGGGATTTCGTTGGCCATCGGCAAGAACCTAAACATCCCGATCATAACGACAACCGAAAGCCGAACACCGATCCTTACTCCCTATGGAATCTCAATATGGATCGGCGTGATAGTGAGTGTAAAAGGCAGCGTGAAGCACAATAGCACGTCTGGGATAGCCGGGTGAATTCGTGAAATCAGAATACCCACCCTGCACCGTGCTGGCACCTGTATGAACATTGAACGCTATGGTTTTGAGATGCCGATTGGCATACATTGTCGCCCTGACGGTAGTGACAAGAGGGCATGGGTAAAGTTGGGATGGGCATTTGATAATGCATTGGTGACCCCTCAGCTAAATCCGAATTAAACGATGAATTTACAAAAGTGTTAGATCGCAGAGCGGTCCGTTTGAATCCAGCGTTAAAGGCTTGCTACGGAAATTTGCCCAAGGGTACCGGCTAATACGGTGGTATCACACACTTACTGATGAAAACTGACCGCTTGTGGATCCTATGGCTGTTTGCGCTTTTGACTCAGCGTTATAACGATAATGAGCTTATGCAGGAAATTTGTGCGCTGGCGAGTTCAGGGGTTCTCTAAAGATACTGCACCGAGGTAAGGCGCTGGGAGCTATCAGAGTGCGAAACGTAGCAAGTTGGTAGCACAGGTTCTAGTGTTGACAATTTTAAGAGCTAAATGCAACAATAAAATTAAACAAGTGGATACAATTCGCGGCACATCCGTGAAAGCAGATGAGCAATCACGATCGATAATATGTGTTTATAGGAGGATCGTAGTTACATATAGACACATAGATTGCCTATTATCACCAGTAAACCAGAAGTTATTATCACTACTTAAAGGGAAACCATAAAGATGATTGGTACAAGCAAAAAACTACTGCTGGGAACAGCATCCGGATGTCTGATGGCGCTGGCTGCTATGTCTTCGCCAGCGCTGGCTGAAAACGGTGCTACATTAAAAACAGTTCTGGATCGAGGCAGCTTGTTATGTTCAGGACACAATGGCAGTTTCCCGCCATTTGTTCAGGTAACCGACGACAACAAGTGGAGTGGCTACGACATTGATTATTGCCGTGCATTGGCCGTTGCTGTTTTAGGTAGTGTTGATAATTTGAAAGTCGTACCCATCAGTTTTGCGCAACGATTTCCATCTCTTCAATCTGGTGATGTCGATATCATTATCAAAGCTACGGGATGGACAATGGGTCGTGATACCGAGTTGGGTATACAGTTTTCTGTCCCGTATTTCGTAGGTGCCACCAACATCATGATGCCTAAAGAACTGGGCAGTACGACTCCTGAAACGTTGGAAGGTGGTTCTCTGTGTGCCAATGCTGGTACATCGACTGAACGGTTGGCTGCCAACTTCTTTCAGAGCCGCGGGATCGAGATTGAAATGATCACTTTCGAGAAATCGGAAGAGACGCGTGAGGCCTATTTTGCGGGTCGTTGCGATAGCATTGTGGGTTGGGGTCCAAACCTTGCGGTGACTCGCCAGAGCGCAGAGAACCCAGAAGATCATGTCATGATGGATGTTGCACTTGCGTTAGAGCCAGAATCCGCTGCCATGCGTCAAGGTGACGATAACTGGGTAGATATTGCTAACTGGATGTTCGCTGTTACCTGGATCGCTGAAGCCAACGGCATTACCTCAGCTAATGTTGATGAGCATAAGGCCAACCCGTCAAACAGTACGATTGAAACCTTGCTAGGCGTATCTCCAGGTATCGGTGAGCGATTGGGCCTGTCAGATGACTGGGCTTATAATGTCATAAAAGAGGTAGGTAACTCGGCTGAGATTTTCGATAGAAATATCGGAGCAGGATCTGTTTACAACTTGGAGCGTGGTCTTAACGCTCTATGGAGTGACGGTGGTGTCATTGTGCCAATGATTCTCGACTAAACGACTTGTAGTTTGTGCCCGTGTGTCGTTAAGTTAAAACGATCCGCGGGCATCCCATCAATAATCTTTGCCATTTGATTTTCCAATCGAATACATCTCGCCCGTAGCCGGTCAAACCGTATGCTCTCGGCCGCGCTTGGTTCATCTGGGGGCAGCCCACAGTTTTCGACTTAACTTTAAGGGCCTTCAAATTCTTTTGGATATTTGTGCTTAAACTATTTAGAAATCGGAAATTTCGAGAAGCTCTGTTTCAGGCAGCTGTCGTATCTGGCGCAGCAGTTCTTATCATTGCCATGATTGTAAACGCTCGTGCAACGCTTGATGCCCAAGGCATGACATCTGGCTACGGTTTTTTACAACGAACAACAGGCTGGGATTTTTCATTTTCGGTTCTTCCGTACACGATTAGCGATACCTATAGCCGTACAATCCTCATCGGAATATTGAATACGCTGTTGCTGGGATTTTTAGGGATATTCTTCGCAACCATTATTGGCACTATTATCGGCCTGGTTAGAACGTCCAAGAATTACGTTTTCTCCTTCATTGGTACCGTTTACGTGGAAACCTTCCGCAACGTGCCGCTCATACTGCAGGCATTATTCTGGTATTCCATTGTGTCCAACCTACCAAAGCCTCGCGCAGCTTTGTCGTTGGGCGATACTGTGTTTCTAACGGGGCGTGGACTGTACTTTCCTGGTATTAATATCTACGGTTTGGCCGTAGCCATTATTGCCATACTGTTTATTGCCTGGATGGTGATGCTCCCCACGTTCAAACGAATGATGGACAAGTCTTCCAGTTACCATCAGTTCAAGCTTGCGGGTTGGATTGTCCTTGGTTTAGCAGCACTGGTTATCGCCTATGCTTCTCGAATACCTGATACACCTTTGGTCAATATGCCTGCGTTGAAGGGTTTAAATTTCAAGGGAGGCATAAGGGTGACACCTGAGCTTGGTGCCTTGGTTATAGCAATATCACTGTATGGTGGCGCTTATATCGGGGAGGTTGTGCGTGCTGGACTTATGTCAGTGCCGCGAGGGCAGATTGAAGCTGGGTTTGTAAACGGCTTATCTAATTACCACATATTTTCAAGAATCCGATTTCCTTTGGCCATCCGTGCCGTTTTGCCATCGCTTACCAACCAGTATGTGCAGTTGATGAAAGCAACAACCATCGGGTTGGTTGTAGGTTTCTCTGATTTTTTCATGATCATATCAACCTCCATTACTCAAAGCGGGCAGACGATGGAGCTACTCTCCATTCTGATGGGGGGGTTCTTGTGCATCAACCTGAGCATCGCCTTCGTTATGAACACCATTAATCGTAAAATTGCGATTAAAGGCCAGGATTCGCGCAGCTAAGTTATGAATACTGCAAATCTTGTGTCACCGCCAGTTAAGCCTTCGTTCTTAGACAAGGTAAAAACCAATCTATTTGGCAATCTACTGGACGCATCTGTGTCCATCATTGGTATCATTTTGCTAGCGTGGCTGGTCTACAACATTGTTGACTGGATGTTTGTATCCAGTATTTGGTCTGCTGAGGACGAACCGCTTTGCAGAGAGGCTGGTGGGGCCTGCTGGTCTGTTATTGATGCCCGACACCGGATTATATTCTTTGGGCTGTTCCCCTACGAGGAGCATTGGCGCTCAACGCTTGCGTGTGTGGTCATGATTGCAACTATCGTTGCGTCTTGCTTTCCGTGGTTCTGGAGTGGTTTGAAACTTAGCGTTCTATGGATAAGTGGATTTGGAACGTTTTATATATTGATGCACGGCGGCATCTTCGGGTTATCCGTCATAACCCCAGAGCGATGGGGAGGGCTAGCCCTTACTATATTCATATTCGCTGCGGTGTCAATTATTGGTATGCCTTTGTCGGTTGTACTAGCATTGGGCAGGCGATCCAAGCTTCCGGTTATTGCCCGTATGTTTGGACTATTCATAGACTTCTTTCGTTCGTTGCCGTTGTTAACCATTTTATTTACCGCTGCTGTCATCACGCCGTTCGTCTTACCGGGGTGGCTGCTGGGTGACAAGCTTTACCGGGTCATTGCTGGTTTCGCCATTTTCTTTGCCTGCTACCAGGCGGAGAATATCCGTGCAGGCTTGCAGGCGATTCCAGCAGGTCAAGACGAGGCCGGATTAACACTTGGTTTAAAATACTGGCATCGTGTTAACCGAATTCAATTACCACAGGCATTCCGGAATTCATTGCCAGCAATCGTCAACCAGTTTGTTATTACTTTCAAAGAAACGTCCATCGTAACTATTGTTGGGTTTTTCGAAATTCTGGCTTCAGGTGCTGCAGCATATGGCACGGGAAAGTGGACTGTTCATTACATTGAAGTGTATGTTTTCATCGGATTAATCTATTTCATGTTTGTTTTTTCACTCTCCCGATATGGCGCTTATCTGGAAAAAAAATTGAGAGTTGGTCATGGCTGATAATTCTATGAATAAGGTCACGGCCGTGAGCATGGAAAGTGTGAATAAATGGTTTGGGGAATTTCATGTTCTCAAAAACATTGATCTCACTGTGGCTGATGGTGAAAAGGTCGTTATCTGTGGGCCATCAGGTTCTGGTAAATCCACACTTATCCGTTGCATCTGCAAGTTGGAAGATCATCAGCGTGGACTCATTAATGTGTTGGGAACAGAGCTGAACGATGATGTTTCCAATGTCGACGAGATTCGTCGTGAAGTGGGCATGGTGTTTCAGCAGTTCAATCTTTTTCCGCACATGACAGTTCTGGATAACTGCACACTAGCTCAGACGCTAGTACGGAAAAAATCACGAAAAGAAGCTGAGACGATAGCGATGGAATTCCTTGAAAAGGTACGAATTCCTGAACAAGCATCAAAGTTTCCTGGCGAACTCTCTGGTGGACAACAACAACGTGTGGCTATTGCGCGGTCCCTATGTATGAATCCAAAAATCATGTTGTTCGATGAGCCAACGTCTGCACTAGATCCTGAAATGATTTCTGAAGTACTCGACGTTATGGTTTCACTGGCAGAGGAAGGAATGACGATGATCTGTGTGACGCATGAAATGGGATTTGCACGTCGTGTCGCTGATCGGGTCATATTCATGGATGAAGGCGAAATTGTTGAGCAAAATAATCCAATTGAATTCTTTGAAAATCCTAGCAACGAACGGACGAAAATGTTTTTGAGCCAGATACTGCAACATTAGGCCTTGAGTGTTTTTCGACAATTTCATTCCTTGTCTGAGTAATACAGATATCCACGTCTTTCAACTGTCGGGAAAGCGTCGCCGCGACGCACGTAATGGGTATTTTGTGTAAGTGGCCGAGGTGTGAAATCCCATTTCTCTTCTCGCCCGATAGACAATGCAGTGTCTACAAGTTTTCTATTGATCTGTGATTGAATTACATCATCAAGCAAGGTGTCCAACGGCCAGGTTTTTTCGGCCAGAGTGATGAGCCGATCCTCGTCTGGATGACCTTTGCCTGCAAGGTTGGTCAGCTCCAAGGGGTCAGCAGATAGATCAAATAATTGAGTTGGATAAGCGCGAGACAGCGTGAGTTTAAGGTCTCCGTCCCGAACACAAACGCGAGGTGCAGTGGTGCCACCGTCGATATGTTCTGCAAACACTGGATGGTCGATGGATCCTCCACTGAGAGCAGGTAGTAGGCTGTGTCCATCGAGTGGTGTCTTGATATCGTCAGTACTAATGCCTGCCATGTCCAATAGTGTTGGAAATAAATCGATTAACGAAACTGGTGACGATTCATAGCCCGCTGCATAGGCTGGGTGCGAAATAATGAGTGGCACCTGTATTGCCGGGTTGAACAAGGTCTTTTTAAACCACATACCTCGTTCGCCAATCATGTCGCCGTGATCGGAGGCAAATATTACAACCGTATCATCGGAGAATCCGCTGTCGTCCAATGCTGACATGAGCTTACCGAATAGATCATCTACATAAGAGATCATTCCGTAGTATCCTCTTCTCGCATTTCGATAGTCGGTATCGTTCAGCTCGCATTTATCTTGTCCGTAGTGGTAGTACAGCGATTGGCTATGAGCGTCACGTTTTTCTACGGGAATAGAAGGAACCTTAGCTTTATCAATCTCCTCGTTGCTATACAAATCCCAATACGGCTGAGTCGTGACATAGGGATCGTGAGGATGAGTGAGTGAGACGGTAAGCATAAATGGCCTTTTGTCGTCGCTACGGGCACGTGTATATAGCTCTCTTACTGCATGATGAACGACATCTTCGTCATAATCTATCTGCATGGATCGGGCAACAGGGCCAGCGTCTCGCACTGTATCAATGGTGGAGACGCCAAACGTGTAGGCGCGCTCTTCATTCTTGTTGTAGTCCCGAAAATCCGCATCAGGCGTCCAGGACATATCAGCAGGGTATATTTCGGTGGTAAGCCGCTCTTCGAATCCGTGGTATTGATCAGGCCCAACAAAATGCATCTTTCCGGAGATACAGGTGTAGTAGCCGTTTAGTCTTAGGTAGTGTGCAAACGTGGGTGTTGAGGCGGTAAATTCAGCACCATTGTCGTACGCACCGATTTTCGATGGTAGCCTGCCAGCCATCATGCCAAAGCGTGATGGCGCGCAAAGCGGGTAGGGGCAATAGGCATTTTCAAAGACCATTGCACGTTCAGCCAATGCGTCGATATTCGGTGTTTTGCAAACAGTTCCTCCATAAGCCTTAAGCGCAAATGAGGTAAGCTGATCTACCATGAAAAGAATGATGTTGGGTTTGTTCATGAATTATTCGGAATCAAAATCAATCTGGGTGACGGGATGATTCCAATAGTCGAGTAGTTTTAGCAAGTCAACTGTTTGAACTCGAGTGCTGTGAGTGTTCCGGCATGGGTGAAGATAAATCCACTCGTGAGCCAGAATGGAGTGCTGGAAAAAGACCTGTACGGCGCCGCCATGATCGTTTATGAGCGCTAGCGGGGAGACTGAGCCTGGGACAACCCCTAAGAATTTACCGAGTCTTTCGGTACTGGCAAACGCAAATTGGCCACCTGTCATCTTGAGCCTGTCACGCAAGCCGCGAAGATTCACGATGTGGTCTTGTTCTACAACAAGAAGAAACATTCTTCCTTTTTTATTCCTGAGGAAGAGATTTTTTGTGTGAGCGCCTGGATCATCGTAGGACACTGTTTTTGCCTCGTCAACGGTGTATAGCGGTTTGTGTACAACCGTTTGATGATGTATGCCTAACGTATTGAACAGCGCAAGAACGTCTTCTGCGGTTGCTGCAAGTTCGCCGTTTTCCAGCACGATGGTTTCAGGGTCAGGTCTGTCTGAGTGGCTCATAGCCGCCAATTTAATAGAGGTGGTCTGAGTATCATACATTTTACGCGATATGGTGCAGCGCAGAATACAACTGGGACTGGTGTTCATTCGATCGATTGTACTTAAGTTGAGGCATATGCTTTCAGAAGTGTGATCGAGATAGCTGATTTATCTAAGGTAATCTGATTGTAATAGTTCTTGCTCACCAGACATCTGCAAATGTGGAAGAATTTAACGGGAGTCTTACACGCGAGACACAAGCAACTTACAATTAAGCTTTCTCATGAATTTATTCCTGTCTGTCCTTGTCGTTTTTCTGCTTTTTCCAGTAGTGTCTACTGCACAGCAAACCCAGTTTGAATCCAGCTCGACAGAGCGAGCGTTTACCGCCAGCACACTAGTTGATGCCCGGATGGGTTTTATGTCTACTTATGGTTTAATCCCAAAGGACTGTGATCCGATCAATGGTGCGTGGGTGTGCTCTGAATTCAACGTAAGCGATGCTACTCTCGTCTCGCAGCCCCTTGCATCTGCCCCACTCATTGGGGCTTGTACAGCTTATGGTTCAACATTGGATGGCGCTCAAACCGAATTCAGTGCGGCGTGTCCCTGGCGGGTCAGAGAAACCTGCGATCCACTGAATAGTGGTGGATGGGCATGTTCAACTGCAAGCATCGCTAGTTCAGTCAATGCGGTGAATACCTTAAATACTTACGATGAAGAAGCAATTTCTCCCCGATCTCCAATTTTGCATACAGTAGAAAATGACGTGTGTACAGCCTATGGTCTAACGTTGGATGATGCTCAAACCGAGTTCAGTGCAGAGTGCCCATGGCAGGTAAGAGAGACGTGTGATCCTTCGTCTGCTGGGGGATGGGCGTGCTCAACAGCAAAGATCGGCACATCCACCAATGCGCTTAATACCCCAATCGAATCAGCTGCCACAACCGATACAAGTATCGCGACACCTAATGACATCAGTTTGCTTCAATTAGAAGCAGAGAACGTTGGGTACAACAGTTCTCTTTGGAGCAAGAGTGAAAATGGGCTTGTCTACACAGGTCCTAATCGATATCTTTTTACCAGCCGAAACGACGATGCAAATCTGGTCTTCGATTTTATGATTCCGATTTCAGGTGCTTATCGGTTTACGATGCGTTCACGTGCTGGCGTCGGGAATGATCCTTCTGAGCCGCCTAATGATATCTGGCTGAAAGCTCCCGGAGAGGAGTGGCTGAAGGTTTATATGTTGCGTGACGGCAGTTGGCAGATTGATGCTATTGGAGAGCGCAACAACACTCATTCTCGTGAGCTCAACACATATGAGCTGAGCGCCGGCGCTCTGCAGGTGATCGTGTCTGGGCGCTCGAAGGGCCATATCCTGGATTGGGTTGCTTTAAAGCTACAGGATGTTTCAGTGACTGTGGATTCCAGCGCAGTATCGGGAACCGGCGTTATGAATACCACTTATCAACAGGGGGACTTACTAATAATCGCACACGATAGCGGTCCTGATACTGATGACATGCAGGCTATTGTTGCCAATAGGATGATCATGGATGCGTATCCAACCGTTAACTATTTACTGGTAGGTGCCACACAAGGCCATGGCTGGACGAATCCCACAGTGGGCAGCGAATCTCATACTCAGTCCTTGTTTCCTGCCTGGGTTAATGCCAAAGCCAGTACCAGCGGCACCACAAGCTTTGATGGTACATCTGTCATTAAAATAGCTGATGATATCGAGGAAACTCTGATCAATGGTGGGACTGCGCATATCGCTGAAGGAGGCCCGAGCGATTTTACCGCGGAGGTGATTCGATTATTGCAGTCTCGCGGTGTGCAGGCGCAAGCGTTGAAACGAATACGGGTTGTTCAGCATAGCGCCGGAGCCAGTGCGTGGAACGAACAACAAACCAGTAGGTCGAATTTGGCTTTGGTTAAATCAGCTGCCACGTGGGTTCCCATCGCCAACGGTAATATTGGCGGTAACGCCACAGCAGATTTTCAGGACCCTGCCAGCTCCTCGATGTGCCAGCGTTTTATGAACTCAGCATCGACTAGTCGGTATTCCAGTCAGTGGGCATGGGCTTACGCAAAGATAGGAGATACCCGCAAATGTGATCAATCAGATTCTGTAGAACTTTTATACATACTGAATGACACAACGACCAAAACTTTCGATCAGTTCACTTCTCGCTACATGTAAAAACCGAGGTGTAATAAAGCCCCGAGCTTCAAGCCGAAGGTCGGGGCTCATTTAGATTACTACGGATGTTACGGCCCAGGATTCTACTTATCTGCGCCCACGATACTCAAATCAAACTTAAACGTGGCACGAACGATAGTTTCTGCATCTGCGGCTGTGTCGTTATCGATAGTTTGATATTCAAAATACATTAACGCACCATCACCGATAGATTTCGAGTATCCCAAAGTGGCATAGAATGGGTCATTACCTGCGCTACCGTTATCTTGTTGATTAATGATCGCATAAAAATCGCCCATAGAACCTGCCACAGTAATGTGATTAACATCATCAACGGCATTGGCAAACTCTTGATCAGCCATTTGAATGGTTAACGCTAGATTGACAGGCCCAACTGGACCACTGGCTAACAAACCTATCAAGGTGCCGCCATCGTCCGCACCATCATCAGCTTGAGATGAGACTCCAAGACCCACTGTGTAATCATTAATGGCGTAGTTCACGCCAAACTCAATCTGATCTAGAGCATCGTTGTCTACATCATTTGCCTGTGCACTTATTGAGGCCGCATAGGATAGGTCACCTGTTGCTCCACTGTATTTCAACACTTGCGTTTCACGACCACATTCTTCTTGCGTCCAGCAGCTGCCCCACCACGCAATGTCGGTATTCGAAGAGATCTGATCGTAAAATGCAGCGTATTGTGCACCAACTTTTACGGTACCAAATCCACCTTGCACACCTGCCCATAACTGACGGGTTCGGTCAATACCTGAGGTGCCACGGGAGTTGTTGTCAGGGTTTATGCCAAACTCCAGCCGAGCGACTCCAGTCAAACCGTTACCTAAATCTTTGTCTCCTGACCATATCAAGCGTGACCCGAAATTTTGCAGGGCGAGATCGTTGTCAGTAGTATCATTATCGACCATCGTAAGTCCAATTCTTACGCTGGCTGTGAGCTTGCTGCTATCAGCAATGGTATTGCTTGCTGCGCCCAGTGCCGTAAGGGCAATAGAGGTAATTACTAGTTTTTTCATTTCAAATTTCCTTTGCTAGTGTATTGGGCTTAAAAAAATGTTTAGTAATTATTACAATAGTTAATGATTGAGTGGAAGTCCACAGCCTGTAATAAATTCCCGCAATGGGCTATGTCTTAGCGAAATTATTCTTGCGTGGATCATTAACATGGTCTACCTAGTCCATTATTTGAAGTAATGCAATAAAATTTTGATATATATTTGAATACGAAAAATACAAACTTGTATTCAACACTTTAAGCTTTAGCTGAACGCATCTATCTAACATCTTTGTGAGACGATTCTGTGATAAAAAAGCGTAGTACCTTTGAGCAACTTAAAACTGAATTTAAGTGGCACATACCAGAGTTTTACAATATCGGTGTGGATGTGTGTGATCGCTGGGCGGAACAGTCTCCTGAAAAATTAGCCATTATCGACGTTGGTTTTGATCACACGCATAAAGAGTATTCCTATAAAGACATTCAATTATTCAGTAACCAATTAGCCAACGCCTTAATCAGAAAAGGCATCACTACTAATAATCAGTGGCCTGATCGTGTGGCTATCTTGTTGCCGCAGTGTGTGGAAACAGCCGTTAGTCATATTGCTGTATTCAAATTGGGTGGAATATCGATTCCTTTGTTTACGCTGTTTGGTCAAGATGCTTTATTGCACCGTTTGAAGGACTCTGGTGCCAATGCACTCATAACTAACTCTGCTGGTTTGGATAAAGTTCGTCAGATTAGACAAAAGCTCCCTGAGCTTGACTGCCTGATCACTATCGATGCCGCCACGGATGACGCAGAAAACATCCATGCTGTTTGTCAGAACGAGCAGGCTACATTTAGTGCAAAGAAAACCAGATCAGACGATCCTGCATTATTAATCTACACCAGCGGCACCACTGGAAACCCCAAGGGTGCATTGCACGCTCATCGTGTACTTCTCGGACATTTGCCGGGAGTCGAGATGAGTCACAATTTCCTGCCCGTTGCAGGTGATAGATTTTGGACACCTGCAGATTGGGCATGGATTGGCGGACTGCTCGATGTATTACTGCCAAGTTTGCACCACGGCATACCTGTTGTGGCGCATCGTGCAGTTAAATTTGATGCTGCTCAAGCGGTTCAACTAATGAAAAAATTCGGTGTGCGAAACGCATTTTTACCACCTACCGTATTGAAGATGATGCGAAATTTGCCGGATGATAATTTCCAAGGCTTGTCTATCCGATCCATTGGTAGTGGAGGAGAGTCGTTGGGTGCTGATTTAATAGATTGGGGTAGACGAGTGTTTGGTACCACAATCAATGAATTTTACGGTCAGACGGAGTGCAACATGATTGTATCCTCCTGTTCGGCCATTGAGCGCACAAGTGTGGGCTGCATGGGGCGCGCTGTACCTGGGCATGACGTAAGTATCATTGATCCGTTAAATGGTGTCTCTATAGACGATGGCTGTGAGGGGGCCATCGCCGTCAAAGCTCCGAACCCAGTTATGTTTATCGAGTATTGGAATAATCCAGTAGCCACCCGCAACAAATTTGTAGAAGGTCCTGATTGCCAATGGTTACTCACTGGCGATAGGGGTATTCGTCAAGCTGATGGGCAGATCCGGTTTGTTGGTCGAGATGATGATGTCATTACCTCTGCTGGATACCGTATAGGGCCCGCTGAAGTTGAAAATTGTCTGGTTTCCCACCCATCAGTGCAATTGGCGGGTGTCGTAAGCAAACCGCACAACATGAGAGGTGCAATTGTGGTTGCCTATGTGAAGTTGCAAGAAGGGTTTTTACCCACTGGTGAGCTATCCAGAGAGCTAGCTGATTGGGTTAAAGTTCGCTTGGCAGCGCACGAATATCCCAGGGAAATTAATTTTGTCACGGAATTACCAATGACCACTACCGGTAAGATAATTCGAGCTACGTTAAGAGCTTGGGCGCTCAACGGTTTGAGTGCAGAGTAAAATCATCCAGGTTTCAACGTGAACTTTGCATCACCACCACCCTATACATTCCAGCCCACATGCCGCTAAGACTCTAGAGATGTTAGATGGCCAGATTTGATCCAGACGTACGCACCTGCCTGGCCAGCAATAGCCTTGACAGTGCTATTCACAGGGCTCCGTAACCATGACTGTTTTTCAAGGTGGTCATCGGTTTCGATAAAGCTACCTTCGAGTACCAATATCTCAGCACCGCCTGTTGCATCTACTTCAACCGAGACGCCGGGCATCCATCGCTCAAAGCGGACGTCTTCATGAGCGTCCCGATACAGTGGTGATACGCTCACACCGTCCCTATGCCTATCGAGCACTGATCCGATCTTATGTCTATTGGCATGTATAAAAGTTCTATCATCGGGTTGAAATTGCCACAATTTGACGAAAATCGTGCATCCCAAGGTTGAACCTGGACGGTGTTTCGATTGTGGTGGGTTTCGAATGTAAGATCCTGCTGGCCAGTCACCATAATCGTCCTCAAAGACGCCGTCGAGCACGATGAATTCCTCACCACCTGAATGAACATGCTGGGAAAAGTGGCTCTCTGGAGCGTATCGGACAATGGTTGTAACGCGGTCGTTTTCAGTACTTATACGATCCAGTCTGCGTCGCTCAACCCCAGGCATGGGACTAGATTCCCAGGCAAGATTTTGTCCGTGCATCACAACTCTTTTTGAAAAATCACCGTTTACATTCATTTGAGTCTTCTCTGCTGGAATTACCCGTGGTCAAGAATAACGATAGAATAGGCGGTAATTTATCCTCAACCAATAATAAACCATCATGATAGAAAGATCCGGAACATCAGAACGTGCGAGTAAAATTGTCAAATACAACGGTGTTGTGTACCTCAGTGGTCAGGTAGGTGAGGGTGAAACGGTTACAGAGCAAACCATAGACTGTTTATCACGAGTAGATGCGCTATTAAAAGAGGCGGGTTCTTCACGTGAACAGATGCTTCAGGCCACTGTATGGCTCTCTGACATGGCAGACTTTGCCGCCTTGAATGAAGTGTGGAACGCTTGGGTTCCAACTGGACATGCACCTGCACGTGCTTGTGGTGAAGCAAAATTGGCCCGCGAAATTCTAAAAGTAGAAGTGATTGTTACTGCGGCTTACGAGCAGTAGATTACTTTTATCAAACCGATGCAAATCAAAAAACTTGATCACGTAGTAATTACTTAGTTCTTTCCTGACTTACGTGTAGCAAAAAACAGCAAGTAACTTAAGTAGCCTCACTGATTTTATATAAATTGCATAAAGTCAGTGGGGATATACCCGTCTCATGACACCGGGTGCTTACAACTTAATCCACGCGGTTTTTAGATCAAGATATTTGTCGAAGGCGTGTAGAGACTTATCGTGGCCATTGCCTGATTGTCTCACCCCGCCCAAGGGTACTGTGATGTCTGCGCCACCGTATGTATTGACGTGCACTAAACCCGTTTTCATAGCACGAGTAAGCCTATGCGCACGACCTATATCGTTAGTCCAGACACCACCAGCCAGACCTAATTCTGTACTGTTGGCCAATTCAACGGCTTCGTTCTCATCGTCAAACGCAGTAACCGCGAGTACCGGTCCAAAAACTTCCTTCTGCGCTAGAGTATGGTCTTTGGCAACAGCTGTAACGATGGTTGGTTCCATGTAGTAACCACCTGTATCCTTTAAAGTTTGATTGCCTCCTTGGTACAACGTCCCGCCTTCTAATTGGGCGGTTTCCACAAACTGTAAGTTTTGTTGCAGTTGCACCGCGTTATTAACCGCGCCAGATTGAGTAGTAATATCCAGAGGATTTCCCACTTTCATGGCAGCCGCAACAGATGCTAGTTCTTCTACAAATTCATCATGAATAGAACGTTCGACAAGTAGTCTTGAACCTGCAACACAGACTTGTCCGGAGTTTCGAAAGATACCTGCCGCACTCACGCTCGCTGCTTCTTTGAGATTTTTAGCATCTGCAAAAACAATGTTGGCAGATTTTCCACCCAATTCCAGATAACACCGTTTCATATTGGAGGCAGCCGATGCCTGTAGCAATCGGCGTCCAGTCGCACCTGAACCTGTGAATACGATCACATCAACATCCATGGAATGAGACAGTGCCTCGCCAACGATGAATCCTTCACCTGTGACAATATTCAAAACACCATCAGGCAGGCCCGCCTCTAGTGCCAGCTCTCCCAACCGAATCAATGACAGGGACGCCATTTCAGAAGGTTTTAAAACAACTGAGTTACCAGCAGCTAGCGCAGGGCCCAATTTCCAGGCGCTGATCATGAGCGGAAAATTCCACGGAATAATAGCGGCAACTACACCGATTGGCTCTTTGTGAATCAGCCCTAAAACGCCTGGTGCAGTTGGTGCGATTTCTCCGTATATTTTATCAATGGCTTCTGCATAGTAGCGAATGGTGGCTGCTGCTGATCCGCATTCTGCTTTCAAAGCCATGCTGATTTCCGTGCCGTTGTCACGAACACCCAACACGGCAAGCTGAAGGGCTTCAGCGTCTATCAGGGCTGCCCATTTGAGCATAATGTTCTTGCGCTGTACCGGAGACAAGTTACGCCAGCGGCCATCCTCAAAGGCTCTACGTGCAGCAGCGATAGCGTATTTGGTATCGAGAGTTGTTCCTGCTGCAATGGTGGTCAAAACACGACCATTCAGTGGCGAAACAACCTCCATTGTGGCTTCGTCGCTGGCGCTCTGAATCTTTCCATCAATGAGCAGTCCGCGAGGGCTGATGGTTTCCGATCCCAGAGCATTGATTTGGTTTTGATCTAACATAGTTTGTTTCCCGATAGACCTAAATTCACATCAATGACGGCAGATACAATGAAATAGTCGGCACCAGAGTCAACAACAACAGGCGGAAAATATCAGCAATCCAGAATGGAGTAACGCCCTTAAAAATGGTTTTAACCGACACGTCTTTAAGCACTCCCTTGAGCACGAAAACATTCAGACCTATAGGGGGTGTGATTAAGCTGATTTCGGTTGCCACGACAACTAATATTCCGAACCAGATCAGGTCGAAGCCAAGCGCTTCAACAAGCGGTGCAAATATAGGCACTGTCAGTAGGATCATAGATAAAGATTCGAAAACGCAGCCCAAAACCAGGTAGATGGCGAGGATGATAAAAATTACTCCTAACGGAGATACATCAAAACTATTGACGATCTGAATCAAACCGTCTGGCAGACCTGCACGATTTACAAAGTTCGAAAAAATCATGGCACCAAAAACAACCATGAAAAGCTTAGCCGTTGTTAACGTGGTCTCTCTAGAGACATCGAAGAGCGTGGACCAGGTTAATGCACCGCGAGCCCACGCAATAAAAATAGCCCCTGCAGCTCCCATTCCGGCAGCTTCTGTTGGGGTGAATGCACCAACATAGATACCGCCTATGACAAAAATAAATAACCCTAACGTTGTCCAGACATTGCGTAGGGCAAGTAAGCGTTCTTTCCAGGGTGTTTTTTCTCCTGCCGGACCCGCTTTTGGGTCTTTAGTAACCACATATTTAACGGCAAACAGGTAGAACAAAACACCAATAAGCCCGGGCAAAACACCAGCGATGAAGAGCTTGCCAACAGATGCGTTTGTGATGAGTCCGTATATGACCAGAATGACACTGGGAGGAATTAATATACCCAAGGTACCACCAGCCGCAATGGATGCAGTCGCTAAAGAATCGCTGTATTTGTATCGTCGCATTTCAGGCATGGATACTTTCGCCATCGTGGCAGCTGTTGCCAGTGATGATCCACAAATGGCAGAAAACATGCCGCAGGCACACACTGTTGACATGGCAAGGCCACCTTTTTTATGGCCCAGAAAGACAAAGGCTGCCCGGTACAGCTCTTTAGCCATGCCACCACGTTCCACCATCAATCCCATCAGTATGAACAACGGTACGACAGACAATCCGTAGCTTTGACCCGCGTCGATGACCAGTCTGGCGGCGCTGGACATGGCGGCTTT
>JBLIIE010000103.1:0-19249 GCA_047634635.1 Granulosicoccus sp.
ATAATACCTTTCGATTCAATGCTTTATCGATTTCATCTTCAACCCCATGCAGATCGAAGATGGGTCTTTCACCTGGATAATGCTCCAGACAACGCGATATTTCAGGGACATATTCTTCGCAAAACTGCACGCACAAATGATAGGTTTCTCGCGAGTCTATGCGAATGCGTTCGATACCGTGGCGATTCATGTCACGCATCATCCTCTGCACCAGAGGCAGATCTCTAAAAATAACACCACCCGCTTTACTGGTTTGACATCGCTCCTTCACGCCTTTCCACACTTTGGCCAAGTAATCCAGATCATCTTTAAGAGCCTGAATATCGACACCTTCGGCAGCCGTTCGAACGATGTAGCCCACTTGGTTATCTCCACGCAACTCCTCAACCAAGGCACGTAAACGTTCGCGCTCCTCTTCATTATCAATGCGCGCAGAGACGCCAATATTATCCTCATAGGGCATCATGACCAGGAAGCGGCTAGGTGCCGTTAACTTGCTGGTAATCCGAGCACCTTTGGTACCTAACGGGTCTTTGATAACTTGTACAGGCAGCTTCTGTCCTTCTTTCAACAAACGAGAGATAGACTGAGCCTGAGGCTCCCCGTTTTCATCGAGTACCACCTTTGCCTGAACATCAGATACGTGCAGAAAAGCTGCCTTCTCCAAACCGATATCTACAAATGCTGCCTCCATCCCCGGTAGCACCCGTTTAACAACTCCCTGGATAATCGTTCCAACCAATCCGATCTTTTGTAATCGCTCAATCCAGATTTCGGTCAACATGCCATTTTCGACAGTGGCTACCCGAGTCTCCTGAGGCGTCACATTGATCAGTAATTCTTCACTCATGTTCACTAATTGGCCTGTGCAGCTCTAAACAGAACCACTTTGAAAGATGTGCAGATCTCTGCAATTCAATTTAATAAAGGGAACAATTAAGTCACTTTTTCAACGAGCTGAAGCGTCTCGTACAGAGGTAGCCCAACTACATTACTGTAGCTGCCCGACAAATGCGCTACAAATTGTGCCCCAATACCCTGAATACCGTAGGCACCGGCCTTATCAACCGGTTCACCAGAATCCCAATACCGTTTGGCCTGAGCTACTGAGATAGAGCCAAAACGTACAACCGTAGTAACAATCTGGGTTTCAGCCTCTCCCGAGGACACGTCAAGTACACAAATCCCCGTGTGCACCAAATGCTCTCTCTCAGCGAGTCGGTGCAACATGTCAATCGCGTCCGATTCCCCAGCAGGCTTACCCAATGACGAGTTGTCCAAATTGATAGTGGTATCCGCGCCAATAATGATCGATCCGGAAATTTGCTGGCCCTCGCTCACCGCTTTCTGCAATTCGAAACATCGCCTCGCCTTGCTCAATGCCAGTCGCACCACAAGATCATGTGGTAATTCGGAAGTTAGTGGCGTTTCATCTATGTGAACCGGCCTGCAAGTGACCGCGAGTCCGACTTGCTCCAAAAGTAATTTGCGTTGCGGTGACTGTGACGCAAGGATGATCTGCGATTCAGAGTGTGGCAAGTTCATGAGGCACAACTCAAGCTCTATGGTAAGGGTGATTGTCCAGTAAGGATTGCGCTCTATAAAGCTGCTCAACCAGAACCACCCGCACTAGTGGGTGGGGGTAGGTCAAAGGCGAAAGACTCCACATCTGATCCGCACGTTCGCGGCACTTGGGGTGAAGTCCATCAGCACCACCTATCAAAAAAATGACAGATTTACCCAATGCTTGCCAAGACGCCAGCTGAGTCGCGACCTGCGACGTAGACCAGCTACTACCACGGTTATCCAGCGCAATGACATGCGCTTTATGAGGAATGGCATCCAACATCAAACCGGCTTCCTTGGCCATGATGATGTCGCTGGTATCACCTTGGCCCTGAGGAAATTCGCGCACAGCAAACTGCCACCGACGTGGCATTCTTTTAACGTAGTCGTTCGACGCTTGTTGGACCCATGCAGGCATTTTTCGCCCTATCGCATAAACGGAAATTTGCATCTTCCTTAATTCCGCTGGTAGTCGAAACACCTGTGTCGACGGAGATTACCGTACTTGCCAGTACGGCAGGCTACGCCTGGTACGGTTCCGCAAGGTCGTCAGGCTCTTCGCTGGATGGTCCGACCGACCACAGTTTTTCCAGCGAATAGAATTCTCGTTTTTCCTCTGTCATGACGTGGACAATGACGTCACCCAGATCGACGAGGACCCAATCACTGGATTCTGCACCTTCAACACCCAGCGGAGGATGATTGGCCTCTTTTGCTGCCAGCCGCACTTGCTCAGCTAGTGAACGCACATGGCGCTGAGAGGTTCCAGTGACCACCACCATGGCATCTGCGATGCTGGACTTGCCAATGATATCGATGACAACTAGGTCGACACCTTTCATATCTTCCAGTGTTGTTACTGCCATCTCGATGACAGCTTTACTATTCATGCTCAAAAAGGGTTACTGCTCCCGTCGTTGTTAAAAATCTCAACGACATTTATCTGCGGTACAAGTCATTTTCACTAATATACTCCGTTACAGCATCGGGGAGCAAAAAACGCACACTTAGATGGTTCGCAATGCGACGCCGTACATCAGTTGCCGATATTGCCAGCTGGGTTACATCACAAGATTGAACAACACCTGTGCCCCCGTTCAAGATTTCAGCGCCGTTGGCTGATAACTGGCGATCTAGCAATTGAAGAGAAAAATTGGAATGGACAGCACCAGGACGATTGAGAACCACCAAATTAGCCAACTCTAGAATACCTTCCCAGTTTTGCCAGGTATCGAATGCGGCAAAGGAATCCATCCCCAGAAAAAAAAGTATCGTGGCATCTGGCTGTTCTTTCTTTATTTCCGACAAGGTATCGAAGGTATAAGTTGATTCATCACGTAAGGCCTCCCTGGCATCTACAACAAGCCGTGGCACACGACCCACAGCCAAACTCAGCATAGCAATCCTCTGTTTTGAAGACGCACCAGTTGGACCACGATGCGCCGGACGGTGACTAGGCATGACGAACAGGGTTTTAAGGTTGTAGAGCTCAGCGATTTCAACAGCGGGCCGCAAATGCCCAAAATGCACTGGATCAAAGGTGCCCCCAAATATACCAATACGTTTATTGCTATCCACGAATGCTGTAATCGCCGGTCACCACATATTTCTCCGTGGTGAGCCCCTCAGCACCAACTGGCCCTCGAACGTGCATGCGGTTGGTGCTGATACCAATTTCAGCTCCAAGCCCATATTCCGCACCGTCAGCGAAACATGTTGCCGCGTTGACCATCACGGAGCTTGAATCGACCTGCCGCACAAATTGCTTTGCACGGGAAATGTCGTTGGTCACAATGGCATCCGTGTGCGAGGATCCGTGACGCGCAATATGTTTCATAGCCTGATCCATGTCATCAACCACACGAATAGAAAGAATGGGAGCCAGATATTCTGTATCCCAGTCTGAATCAGTCACTGGATTCATATCTGACACTATCGCAAGGCAACGCTGGCACCCGCGAAGTTCAACGCCTAGATCGGTGTAAATTTTGTAAAGCTCAGGAAGCACCGCAGTGGCTTCGTCTACATGCACCAAAAGTGTTTCCATAGAACCGCATATGCCATACCGGTAGGTCTTGGAGTTTACCGCCACATCAATGGCGCGAGATCTGTCTGCATCCTTATCGATATAAACATGGCAGATACCGTCCAGGTGTTTGATAACAGGTACTTTTGCGTCATCACTGATCCGCTTGACCAGTCCCTTGCCGCCACGAGGAATGATGACGTCTACAAACTCCTCCATCGCCAGCAAAGCTCCGACTGCAGCTCGGTCTGTTGTGCCAATCAATTGCACACACGCCTCAGGTAAACCCGCTGTTAGCAAGCCTGCCTGCACACAGGCAGCGATTGCTCTGTTCGAGTGCGCCGCCTCAGAGCCACCTCTTAGTATCACCACGTTACCGGACTTTACGCACAAAGCTGCGGCATCGGCGGTCACGTTCGGACGAGATTCATAGATGACCCCAATGACCCCCAGTGGCACTCGCATGCGGGCAATCTCCAACCCCGAAGGCCTGCGATTGGTTTCAGACAAGCGCCCAACAGGATCTGGCTGAGCAGCAACATCGCGTAAACCTTTTGACATCGAGCTGATGCGTGCCGCGTTCAATTCCAGACGATCTAGCAAAGCAGCATCGATGCCTTTCGCAGCGGCCTGTTTCATATCTACGGCGTTGGCTGCAAGCAACAAAGACACGGATGAATCAATCGCATCAGCTATAGCCAGCAAAGCACTATTTTTTTGATGTGTATCTGCAACAGCCATGGTCACAGCAGCATTTCGTGCCGCGCGGCCTAGATTCTGAACATAACTAGCAACTTCTGCTTGCGTTGCGTCTGCACTTATTTTCACCACTAGAACCCTACCTCTACTTTACTATTCCGATGCACCGTACAATTGGTCAACCTTCGGCAACGCGCCCCATCCAACTAAATCGATCACATGCAACTCGTAGACTCGCATTGCCACTTGAATTTTCCAGATTTCGAAGGCCGCATACCTGACATTCTACAGAATGCGGCTGACAATCAAGTTGATCATTTACTGTGTATCGCAACCAGCTGGGAAAATCGCCTCGATGTTCTGAAATTAGCACAAGACTACGCCCCCATAAGCGCATCGGTAGGAGTACACCCGACTACTGAAGGTGGGCATGAACCCAGCACTGAAGAACTCTATGAGGCAGCAGTCAACTCTGACATCGTCGCCATTGGTGAAACCGGCCTTGATTATTTTCGAAGTAGCGGTGATCTCACATGGCAGCACGAGCGGTTTCATCGGCACATTGATGTAGCAAAACGTTGCCAGAAACCTCTGATAATTCACACTAGGGCGGCAGCGGCGGACACAATGGATACGCTACGTGATCACAATGCCCGAGATGCAGGTGGAGTCATGCATTGTTTCGCCGAGGATTGGGATACAGCAAAACAGGCGTTGGATATCGGATTCTATATTTCGTTTTCAGGAATCGTTACATTCAAGAACGCTAAAACCGTACACGAAGTGGCACAAAAAACACCGCTCGACAGAATCCTGGTTGAAACCGATGCACCTTACCTTGCCCCTGTCCCGCATCGCGGCAAATCCAACGAACCTGCCTTTGTCAGACATACCGCAGAGCACGTGGCCCAACTCCGAGGCATTTCGTTGGAGGAGCTTGCAAAGGCCACAACGTCAAATTTCTTCAAGCTGTTCACAGGTGTTGTAAAAAAATAGCATAAATCAGGGTAACCACCCGGCTCGAAGCATCCAGTACAAAATATCATGGGTGCTAGACCACACAATTTGATCATCGAAGGGTGAGTCGCTTCGAATAGACAATGGGCTAATAAGAAATGTCTCATCGCCATCTTGATTTTCTGATTGAGCCCCAGCAGTTGAAACATCTTGTCCAAGTGATAAGACTACGAAGGTGAGGTTATCGGCTCGTACATTTCTTTTGGCGCACGCAGCTCGACTTGGCTCAACACACAAGACAAGGCTGGATGATAGATACCTAAGCCCTACATTGCTCGCTTCACCTGGTGTCGTCCAATCCGGAAAACGTTGATTACCTTTTGACGAGTGATTGCTTAGGCTTACTGCATATCTGTAAGGTCTGCTCCAAACATCTAGCAAGGCTCCGTGAGAATCAATAGCTCCAGACAACCCTAGCACCACAGCTGGCACTGACCCTTGCCCTACCTCACACTTCACACCCCTTTTGTCACCGCCTGACGCCAGGTCCGCTACAGTCTCCATTATTGGGCAAGGCAGATAGCCATGCGCGATCAAATGTGCATGTAAACTGTCCTTCACCAGCTGCAATTCAGAACGGGTCAAGTCAAATTGCTTACGTTGTTGAGCCATAGTTATCGGCATTAGTAACGAACGCGTTAGTAAGCCGACGATTAACAATACAATAGATATTTCAACCAATGTGAACCCATATTGAGTTTGACGCCGACCCATTATTCTGTAACCCATCGAAGTATCAAAGGTTCAAGTGGTATCTCAAGTGTCCCCAAGTTGGAATGAATTGGTCGACATGGTTTACTTGGAAGTTGAGCACACTGTGCATCATGTTCAACACTTACCCAATCAAGCCAACCATTTCGGATTAACCAATGTTGTTTGGCAGGAACACCGTCTATATATATTTGTTCAAGAGCGCTCTTTGCGCACTGAAACTGCTTAGGGATTACGTCGGCCAAACTTAGTAGCAATAGGTTGGACTGGAAAACATCAGAGTCAGATCGACACTGTTGAACGAGTTGATTAATCTGACCACATCGATCATCCAACTCATGAAGCTCGTGCAACGATATTTTTTTCCGATACAGAACACAATAGGAGCCTCCAGTATTATCGATTTTTTCAATTATCCATGCTGCCACGCTTGGTCGAACGGCAAGCATAAGAGCTTTTTTGGAAAGCATAACTTCAATAGTTCGAATGCGATTCGGGTTGGCAGTTAAAGCCCGCTGTTGTAATATCGCCAACTGTTTCAGGTCCATCAGCAAGATCGACATCAGCGCAGGATTCACTGGATGATTACCAGGATTGTTTACCACATGATCTGACACTGCGTAATCCACTCTAGGACCAAGTCCTTCATGAATCATATAACGCCCCTCTGGAAAGCTGATATGACTGGGTAAATGCCCAACTGCCACAGCACTGCCACCACAAGGAGGGTTAGGTCCATGATCGACAGACCAGCCTGTCATATCATTCAGCACTGAATCGGTGTCTGGGCATGGAAGGTGACCAACACCCGCCCCTTTGGGTCCGTATAGGTAAGCATAATGTGCAGAGTAACTAATCAGCGCCTGTCTGGATTGTCCTAGCGTAGCGTTCATAAGAATAACACTGGCAAGGGAGATACTCAGCCGCGAGCCCGTTGACATCGTAGCCGACACATATCCCCCGATAGCCGTTAACAATATAAGCAATAACACCATGCTGAATCCATTTTGGTTTTTCATCACAGACTCTGACCAACGAATAAGGTCGCGATGTACTTACTACCTTTGTAAACACGCAAAGCGTGCTTATCAGTTCGAAGTGTGAACCGATACTGTTTCTGTTTTATATGCTGACACTTAACGACCTTGGAATTTTCCGTCTGACTTACAGACTCATCAGAAACAATGTCACAGGGCAGATCATTCACCAACAACAGAATTCTGTTTCTATTGTGAACAAACCCGTTAAACCATAGTCGTGTGACAACTGGTTGTTCTATTACTGAACTCAGTTTTGGAGGAGAGCGCTTGCTCATTGAATTCGCCCTACTGGTACCTGAATCCTCCCAGATAAATTTTGACGGTGCCTGCTCCTTAGACAGAAAAAACAATCGAAGATCACTAGGAGTTAAATCAGCCAGGCAAACTTGGCTGGCGACAATGATGAACAATGAAAATAGTGACCGGATATTTTTATAATAAATGGTAATTATAACCTTATAATAATTAACTAATTTTTCACTAATCATGCAAACCCCAATAGTGGATATCAAGAATGCAATGCACCAACAGCTTGGAAACAGGCAATCGGTGTATATCGCACGCTCGCACCTCGGTGGGCCAAGGACTCACCACATCATTTGTAGACTGTAAAAAACCTGCTAATGCCTGAGCATTATCCACTTTGAATTTTAGGTCCAATCGAATAATGCGTATAGGGAACGGATCTTGTGGAAGTAGCCTTACCTTACGACTATCGAGCTGATAGCTAGGGTCTGACACACCTGCTTGCGCATGATTAACAGTCATATATTCAGCGATATTTATCTTTAATCCGTTCAAGTTTGAATCGAGATTTTTGATCAACTCCTGATACTCAGTATTTTCCAGGATGGTGATACTTTGCTGCATGCGTTGCGTTTCAACACGCACATTTCTTAGCATCACATTATTAACACTTACACCATTATCAAGAATTATTGAAATGTAAACACTTAACATGCTCAGTATGAAAAACCCAATATTGAAACTAATCAATTTTATTTTCATATTGGGTTAATCGAAAATAGTATCTTAAAAAAGCCTCCTGACTCAGACATCAAGTGACTGGAACTAGCAGACTTTGCAGGCGAATCTATAACGCGTAGAGCACTAATACTCTCTGACTTAGACAAAATATTTAAAAAGTCATTCAGCTGACTCTGCTTCTGCCGCAGACTACTCTCACCAATAAATTGACCAGACAGTTCAACCAAAGTCTTGGACTGAGAAGAATTCTCCCCCCAATAATCATTACGTATTGAAACACTATTAACAGCCACATAACTTGAATCACTCTCGTCATCATTAACAGACCATGAAAAACTGGTTAACGACACTGATGGATAATCTTGAACTGCTGTAGCGACGCTACTCATTATTAGTGAAGGTGCAGGAGTCTTCGCTTGTTCAAAGCTATGAATTCTATTAATCGAATCCATGATAAATACAGGCAACTCATGAAGCGTGGCCGCGTGTTGCTTAAGCTTGTGAAGATCACGTTCAAGTTCGTCGTGTTCATCTCTATATTTCGTCTGCTCCTGAACACTGAGAATTCCAGATCTGGATGAAGCCAGCATCACAAATAGAAAAAACAGGAAGACTACGAAGGTGCATCTTTTTAAATTTCGTGCACGTCTTCGATTATTCATAGTGGCTATTGATTGCTCCAGGATTGTACGAAATTTTCCAGAATGACGAATTACTGCATATGGACTGATATTTTTCCTGAAGCGAAGAAGGGTAGCAAATCTAAGTTTGGAGACTTTAGCCCTATTAGCAAGAATGTCAGACAAACATCCCTTATTAAATCTATCGACACTAACTAATGGACTGATTCCAGTTACGTTGTCACTCTGATTGCAAAAAGAGATATGTTGATAGCTAACGTTACACTTCAATTCCAACAAGTGCTTCGCCAAGTACTCATCTGGAAATTCCGATGATTCAGCATTGTTCAGCTCACGAGGAAAGACAACAAGCACTTCGTTGAGAGGTGAAAAAACTGATTCTGAAAAATATTTTAGTGATTCACACAGGTATCTTTCAGCAAAACTATTGCTACCTACAACAACGTTTTCACTATCATTTCTATGACTACCTATATCAACGGTCTGGCGCATATGAAGTGGCAATCCATCAACGGCTAGTAACAACCTGTGTCTATTCCCACCGTCGAACATGTGCAAAAGCACAGGACTCGGGTAATTTTTAAACAAATCAGAAAGAAGCTGTGTCGATGTCACAACGTGCGACACCACGACTCCACAGGCACACAGTTTTTTTAACCAGACCGAGCTTTGATCAGACAATTGCGAATATAAAACACTAGCGATTTCAGGGTATAGAAATTCAGGCAACTTGTTGACCGCTGCGTCTGGATACTCACGCCGCAACTGCCAAAGTACTTTTCTTATATGCCATGACCTGCTCACACGATGTGTCCAATCAAGTAACTTCACACGATCGAGATCGTCAAGCTCGGTTTCCACAACAAGTTCAATGCCTACATCAGTAGTACCAAAGTAATACTTCAACCATAGACACGAACTAATAACGATTTGCGGCTCATCGTCAAGAGAGTTAGTTAGTCGATCAGTAATTCGTGAATCTTCGCAGCGATACCAGCAAATAGCCTGGGAAGTAACAACCAGCACGACCCTGACTTCCAAAGACGAATTTTTGGAGCTCTGCAACCACTTCATGCGAGGATCACTGAGTCAACTGCATTTTGATAGATAGGTCCTAACAACGAAAGTACGACCCATAGAAGTGAGAGTCCTGCCAAGAGAAGTACGGCTGGACCTATCATTTTTTCGATACGTTCAATTCGGTATTCGGAAACTCGTCGTTGCTGATTACCCGTTCGTGCCAGCGCTTCTGCCAGCTTCCCCGATGCTTCTCCTGCAGAAAGCACTTGAATATGAATGTTTGATAACAGAGGCATAGCTCTTAAAGCCACAGACAATGATTTTCCAGACAATACGTCTATTCTTGTATCGCGTAACTGAGCATGTAATACACGATTCTTTACTAGATCTTCACTTTTCTCCATGGCATCGGCCAATCCTATGCCACATCCGTACAACCGTGAGCAGGTTTCACAATATCTGCTCAAGGTAAGGTTCAGAATCAGGGTTCCATACAGTGGGACTTTGAGTAATAACGCATCAGCAAATAATCTCACTCCACTGAAAGCAACCCGAGCAATACAGAGCATTAAGAAGCATATGCACAAGCTAACCACCACATAAAATAAATAATTTTTAATCCATTGCGATACACTCAAAAGAGTTTGTGCATGCCACGGGAATTCATGGCCACTTGATAAAAGCAATCCTTCTAGTGAGGGCACCAGATAGACCATCAGAAAACCAAGAACTCCAAAGACGATTACTAACGCGAGTACCGGATAAAGCAAGACCGTAGTGATCCGAGCTTTTATGTTTTGCTGCCACTCTAGAAACTGCTGGCAATCCAGGCACGCCGATGACAATTCTCCACACCCCTCACCAGATCGAAGCAGCGCAATAAGCGTTGAATCAAAAACATCTGGCCAACGTTTCATTGAAACGGATAAAGCCTGACCGTCGACAACACTGCGCTCGATATCTCTCCATACACGTCGTAGCGCCCAACGGGGCTCCATAGCAACAAGTTCCCTTATTGATTGATCCACTCCTACTCCAGCCTCTAACAGATGTGAAAGCTGAAAGAACGCTGCAATGAGTGAAGACTGAATATCACTGCAATAAACTTTGTAACTTAGCTTCTTGTGTGAGATTTCCATTCTCAAGCTCCTTAGTGACGGTGCGTAAACGCAACACCATTGTTAGGTTGTCCTTCATTGATCAGTTCAGATTTTATGAATCAGGCCATCAGAGCTAAGTCCCCAAAACTCTTTGCATTTCCGTTCTCGTACTTATTCCCTGTTGCACTAGTAATTCCCCCTGCTCGTGCAATGGGACGAATCCTGAGCGCCCAGCTTCAGTCAATATTATTCGAGGTTCAGCTGCGGTACTGATTAATGAAGCAATTTCTGGTGTTACAACCAACAATTCAACGAGAGC
Organism: Granulosicoccus sp.; assembly: GCA_047634635.1. Classification (GTDB taxonomy): domain Bacteria; phylum Pseudomonadota; class Gammaproteobacteria; order Granulosicoccales; family Granulosicoccaceae; genus Granulosicoccus. The sequence goes on from JBLIIE010000103.1 coordinate 11,127, forward strand.
TTGCCTGCCATAGAATCCAGTGCCACGACACAATGCACAATTGGAATCTAGACCTGCGCAGCAGTAACAACGTTTTCTAATCAATCTCTGCGCAGCTATACACAATAAGTGGGAAGCCAGCATGCTCCTGTCTACACCCAACTCAACAATTCGATTAATAGCTCCAATAACGTTTATTGCATGAATTGTTGTTAAAACACTGTGCCCCGTCATCACCGCTCGAAGCATCATCTGACAACTACAGCCATCTCGAACCTCACCAATCAACAAGACATCTGGATCCTGTCGCATTAGTGCACGCAGCCCTTCCGGATATCCCAACGACCGAGATGAATCTATGCTCGTCTGTTGAATACCAGGCGACAATTTTTCTACTGGATCCTCCAGGGTCATGATGTTCAGAGAGTTTTGGTCTAATTCTGACAAAAGAGCATGTATGCTCGTGCTCTTTCCAGACCCGGTAGGACCGCAGAACACGATCAAACCACTTGGTCTCTGCAGACAGGATAAGAGTTGCTGGTGCAGATGCTCTGGTAAATCCAAAGACCCAATACCGCATTGAGACTGGCTAGGTCGCAGCACTCGAATAACAACATTCTCACCATTTACAATGGGAAATATTGACGCTCTGAAGTCAACCACTTCGTTGTCTATGAACTGAGTGAATTGGCCATCTTGTGGTTGACGTGCTAAAGCTATATCCATCTGCGCCAGAATTTTTATCCGTCCAACGAGCTCTGTGTAATAACCTTCACGAAGCATTGGGCGTTTACATAACACCCCGTCTATACGGAATCGTAACCGCACTCCATCGAAGCTAGGCGAGAGGTGGATATCTGAAGCTCGTTCACGACATGCGCACAGCAATATGGCTTCTACAAGGTGGATTGTTACATTCGGCTCGGCCACCTGCTTAACGCTGTGACTGGCATACGTTGAACAAGCTAACAGCAACTCTTGTCCCTGTAGTAAATCTGTATAGCACTTTTCCAGCGCATGCCTGATTGCTGACTCGTCAGCCAACACAAACCGAACTCCCATACCAGCTGGCAGTTGACGGATAACTCGTTCGTGCAAGACTGCATCGTCAGGCTGTACTGAGGCGATCAGTAGTTCGTCCTGGTGCACCGCACTTTTCGCATATCGGGCCAGGGGTACGCACAGCAGTCTTCGCGCAACAGGCTCAGCTAAACAAGCTACGGCTTCTGGGCTAGGTATAAAATTATCAAGACATACTCGTATTGTCGGCGCAGTCTTAGCAGGAACATTCATGGCTTTACCAGACCGTTAAGTGGAACCAGTGTAGGACGTAGCACGACAAGCAATTCAGTTTGCCGACTGGTTGCGATTTTGTGCGAAAACAAATGTTTGAAAAACGGTACACGGCCTAACCCTGGTAATCGCACATTGTCATTTTCGGAAGTTTCCTGCATCAGGCCTCCAATCACAGCCACGTGTCCACTCTGCACACGAAGCATAGTTTCCATCTCTCTAACCTGAATTTCAGGAACACCATTCTGTACATTAGCCATGGCTAATTCCGGATTCGGATCATTTACAAAACCCAGAATTCGAGACAGTGTTGGACGTACGTTGAGCATCACAGCGCCGTCAGGACTAATTTGCGGTGTAACATTCATGACCAAGCCAACAGGGACGGTATGAATTTCTGTCTCTGTAATAATGTCGTTGTCAGAATCAGATTGCGAGCGCTCTACTTTGGTGGTGAAGTACACTCTATTATCAACAACCTTCAAAACTGAAGACTGATTATTTAAAGCTATAATGCGCGGCCGTGAAAGAATCTTCACGTTGCCAAAACTTTCTAACAAACTGAGAGTGGCAGTGATATCACCCATACCACTTTGCTGCACGAGACTGACTAACCCGGCAGGCGACGCAAACCGATTGACGGTCTCAGCATTAACCACTGGAGCGCCAACTAGAACCTGCGCCGCACTCAACCCCGTCAACCCATTTGCCAACAATTGCCAATCGATTCCTGCTTCAAATCGATCAGACAAGGCAACCTCAACAACAGTTGCTTCAATCAGTACTTGTCGATGGATACTATCGTGAAGCTTGGACAGATACTGTTGCACGAACCGATGTACTTCGGGCATGGCATTCACATTCAGCAGGCCCGCTTCCCGATTGATCGAATATTTTTTCCTGGTATCAGCAAGTGCTGAGGCCGGTGAGGGACTCATCAACAATTCAAGATCAGTTTCCAACGATGCCCAAAAACTGTGCTCACTCGTGTTCTGTATCCTGGTTTGAGAACTATTTGCTATTGAGTATCCTCTGATTTCATCAGCGTTGATGGTTCCAACCTGAGTAGCCAGGCCGACGCTACTGTGAGTCGTGCGATGAATATTCAAGTAGTTCACTGAGTAGCTTGCCCGATAGTGCACACCACTCCAAATAAATAAATTGGATGATTTGATTTCCCAGGAAAAATCTGCCTGACCGGATAGCTGGTCAAGAATTTGAGGCAGTGTCGCCTGCACAAGCTTGATTGTTGCCCTGCCCGTTAACTGCCCCACAATCTTTAGCTGGTGATCACTTTCGGCTGCCAAGGTATAAATCAGGGCATCCACTGGAGCGTTGATTGCGCTGATATCCAGCAAAGTGGGTAATAACGCAGGGACAGGAGAAATCGCGACAGTGGGCTTAGTTGCTTGTCCAGTTACGACGAGAGGCTTTTGCTGTCTAGCGGACTCGTTTGTGGCAGAACGCTCACGCTTTTCTGCAGGTAACCGGGCAATATCGAAAGCACATCCTACGATAGTAGACGCCAGGAATATCATTAATGCACCCGTGAAAACGGATCTGCGCTGATACATTCCACCCAAAATCGGGGGCGATAGCAAATACTTCACAGACAAACTCCTTTTGTCTTTTTCGACGATCGCATCGATTAGCGAAGGCCGTTCGTCACCATCCTGGCAACATCAGAAGTCCGAAGACTTAACAACACTACAACATAAAAAATACTGCTGCTGCTGCTGATGCTACAACGCAGGAGCCCATCAATGCAACAACCCCTGCCCTGTGTCTAACCAAAAATCTGGATTTGCTCGATGCTTCAGATCGTTGCGGAAGACCAGCCATCAACAAATGGGACATGGAAACCCTATCCGCAGACTCAAGTTTTGCGATAGTGAACGCGTCTCTAGCCAACTTGTTGATTCCACGGAAAACACCCTCCGATCGGTCTGCAATGAAGTAGGCCATTTCCCGGGTAAACAAATTCCGCCGGTTAAAATCGAAAAGCACCATATGATGGTTCAAATACTCATTGATTTCAGCCAAAGTCAACCGCTGCAACCAGAAATGGTTGGGGGGCCAGAGAGTTGTCTGCGAGAACCTCGTAGATTGACAGTCATCGACATCGATTCGCTGAAATATCACACAGTGGAAAATGCCATGCCCCGCCACGCGTAATGCTGTGAGTTGCTTAATAATTTGACGTGTTTTTTCATCAACCTGAGCATTGGAATCGAGTAACAGTACATAGGGCTTCCGAATTCGATCGCTCCTTGGCTTGCACAATTGGTTGGTGAGCTCGATAACTGCGGTGTCCTCGGACTCACCGCTTGCACCATCCAGGGCCTGCTGTGCCGAGATAAGATCAGCCTTCTGGGGACATAACTCTATCAGCAAGTGGCGCAGAAGCAAAGATACGGAGACCTCAGGAAGGTCATACCGGATAGTATTGTAGCGATTTTTTAACCGATCACTCACCACCAGAGACATCATAGTCTTTCCACTGCCACGCTCACCATGGACGTGTATTAGCGGCTCATCTGTCGTTACAGCCCGAATGACAGACTCAACGGTTTTGCCTCGGCCACCACCTCCATAGAACATGAAAATGTTGTAGGCATTGTGGAACGGACCTTGGGATGACGAATAATAAAGTCGTTTACTGGTCTCAACACTTGTATCGTTGTAATTCATACCGGACACATTTTGTTCAGCGGAGGAAGCCCTCTCGTTACCATTTATTCAGCAACGAGGATGCCATTCCTTGACCGGCTCTGTTACAACCATAGTTCGGAAGTGTGTCCAAGGCAAGTTACTCTGTTCGAAAATGCTGTAAATACAAACGGTTCTCCCTTTCTCCCAACACACACTACTCTTATCACAACGATCCTAACCAATTAAAACTAGCCATCCATAACGTGCTGATAAATTCGAATAGCATTAATCTGGTTCTTTTCGAACCGGAAATCCCACCCAACACCGGTAATCTGATAAGACTCTGCGCCAATACAGGTATAGGCTTACATTTGGTGGAACCGCTGGGATTTTCACTTGAAACCAAAGCCCTGCGCCGCGCGGGGCTGGATTATCACGAAACTGCACAAGTGAAAGTGCATTCAAATCTTGATGCCTGCTTCGACTCATTGGGGGTCTTGGAGGGCTGCGGTGACAGTCGAGTTTTCGCTGTCACAACGAAAGGATCAGTGATCTATGATCAGCCGATCTATCAGCCAGGCGATATTCTGCTATTCGGGCCGGAGACACGGGGTCTCCCAGACGGCGTACTTGCTGACGGCCGGGTATTTCAGAAAATTCGCGTACCGATGATGCCTGATAGTCGCAGCCTCAATCTATCGAACGCCGCGGCAATCATTAGCTACGAGGCGTTGCGGCAGCTAAATTTTCCAGGTTTACGTTAAGCGGAAGGGCAAATCCGATTGAAATTGCCTTCCGCTATTCAATCTTACTGCGCGGTATCGGGCGCCGGAGCATTTTGCTTCGTTACAGAAACATGCTGTGCATACAGAGCATCGAAATTCACAGGATCCAGAAGCAATTGTGGAAAGCCACCCTTTTGCACCAAAGTAGCAATCTCTTCACGAGCAAAAGGAAATAAGATATTCGGGCAAAAACTCCCCAGCATAGGAGCCAATCTGTCAGCTTCAAACCCCTTGACTAGGAACAGCCCTGCCTGTTTGATTTCAATCAGGTAAGCCACCTCTTCACCTAGCTTGACTGTCGCCGTGACGGTCAGTTCAACTTCGAATATATCGTTCTCAAGCGCCTTACTTTCAGTATTCAAATGCAGGGCAACACTAGGCTGCCACTGAGTATTCTGGGTAAAGACATGTGGTGCCTGAGGAGACTCGTAGGACACATCTTTGATGTACACCCGTTGAATCTTGAACACCGGTTGGGCTCCGGCAGCATCGGTAGCTTCTGGCACCTTAGTTGACTCTGCCATCTCAGTGGATGTATCGGCATCAGAATTGGCGTCGTCCACCTTTGGTGTCGTCGTATTGGAGTTATTTTTTCGCTTGCTGGCCATTGAAGATCCTTGTTTTAAATTTATTAAATCGCCGCGAAGGCGTTGTCAAGCTCACCATCTTGTTCAAGCACAGCTATATCGTCGAAACCACCAATATGTTGATCACCAAAAAATATCTGCGGTACTGATGTGCGACCAGTCTTCTCTTGCATTTCTGCTCTGAGCGGTGCATTCCCGTCGACATTGCGGCTTTCGTACGACCAGCCTTTAGAATCAAGTAGTCTCCGTGCAGCGCGGCAAAATCCGCACCAATTGGACTCGTACATAACTATGCCAGACGGTTTGTCCGACTCATTGGATTCACTCATAGCACCGAATCTGCCTGTTCAATTGAGAAAGAAATCGAATATTCGACTGAAAGCAACTCATCTCTCCACAAGCGACTGAGCGTTTTCCATCTCCGAATTACTTGGACACTGTGGGCAGATTTGCCTTTTCCCAAGCTGCAAGTCCGCCAGCTATTGAAAATAACTCGGTACATCCGTTTTTCTTCAATTTGGAAATGGCTCGCGATGAGCGCATCCCGTTATCACAATAAACGACAATTTCCTTGCCCTTAAATTTGTCAACTTCGTGCATTCGCTCGCTAAGTTTGCTGACCGGCATGCTCAGTGAGTTGAGCAAATGCCCACCTTTGTATTCGGACTCATCACGGACATCCAGGAATACCGCATTACCTTCGTTCATTTTTTGTGTAGCGTCATAGGGCGACAACGCTGCACTAGAACCAGACATACGCACGTACTCTGTATATACGAGCATGCCCAAAGTCATAAAGAACGCTACAAACAGTAGCGTGTGATTACCAACAAATTCAATTATCTGTGACATTGCAGTCTGCGCAAACCAACCAAGGCGGATCAACCCACAAGAATAACCTGCTGTGATGCAAAAGCAAATGAATTCTGCCTAATAATTCAGTTTCTTTGATCAAACCTATGACTGGGCAAGGCTCGTTTCGAGTGATACGGTGTTCATCAACCCTTTAAACCTCATGGCCACGCCCTTTGCACGACACTTCAATCATTTTTTCGCTGTTTCTTGTCTTTTCAGGTGCCGCGGTGGTGGCGACAATAGCTCTTTACGCAAAACAGGCATTACTGATTGCCTACATCCTGCTGGGCGCACTACTAGGGCCCTGGGCATTAGACTTAGTATCAAATCCAGATCTGATCGCTGAAATCTCTAACGTGGGCATTCTATTTCTGCTGTTTTTACTGGGCCTCAATCTGGAGCCGCAGGATTTAAAAAAGCTGTTTAAAGAAGCCATTGTTGTCACCGTGGCAAGCTCCATGGCATTTGCCATTTTGGGCCTGATAGTGGCACAAATTTTCGGCTTCAGTTTGTACGATAGTCTGCTTATTGCTGCTGGCATGATGTTCTCCAGCACCATCATCGCCCTCAAGCTTTTACCAACCAGTGCGTTACACCACCAGCGCATGGGCGAGCTAATCGTCAGTATTCTGTTACTTCAGGATATTATGGCCATAGCCGTGTTGCTCGCACTCGAAGGACTTGGCAATCAGGATAAGCAACTCTGGGAGTCGCTGATTGCCATAATCGGCCTGCCTGCCCTGGTATTGGCTGCATGGTGGTTTGCCACTAGGGTACTTACCGCCCTATTTAAAAGGTTTGATCAAATACCGGAGTATCTGTTTCTTTGGGCAATAGGCTGGTGTCTTGGGCTAGCACAGCTTGCCACAGTCCTTGGACTATCTCACGAGATCGGCGCTTTTATCGCAGGTGTCACTCTCGCCACAAGCCCAATAGCTCGCTTTATTGCAGAGAGCCTTAAGCCACTTAGGGATTTTTTCCTGATTCTATTCTTTTTTGCCTTGGGCGCTGGATTCAACATCGGCGCGTTGCCAGATGTTCTACTACCCGCGTTGATATTGGCAGCTCTGGCAACTGCCATAAAACCCGTAATTTTCCAGTATTTCCTACAACGTGAGCAAGAAAAAGCCAATATGGCTGGCGAAACAGGCGCTCGGCTGGGCCAGATTAGTGAATTTTCACTGCTTATCGTTGTTGTAGCAACCGATCTGAACCTGATGTCTGAGAAGGCTTCTTTGTTGATACAAAGTGCCACGATCCTGAGCTTCATAGCGAGCTCCTATTGGATTGTTCGGCGTTATCCAACGCCGATATCCACGGACCGGGCACTACATAGGGACTAAGGAAAAGAGCCGGCGCTACTTGCTCAACATGTATTGAATAGCTATTGGTATCTCTTCATCAGTCAAATTTGATCCACCTCTTGGAGGCATCACGTTGAGTCCGTTGGTGACTGACGCCACCAAAGCTGCCAGACCTTTATCAGCTTTGGGCTGCCAGGCTTCTCTATCGCCAAACTTGGGAGCATTGGCAACACCAGCAATATGGCATCCGGCACAAACGCCGTTAACAGCGCCTTTGATATTGTCTGTGAGTCCTTCAGGGACCTGGCCCATAACAACTGCAACCACCGCATCAGTGGCTTCCACGGCTACACTCTCGATATTATCCGTAGCAGCGGGGGCTGGCGCTTCCAATGGCTCAAACATCGCCAAGTGCTGGACAGCTCGAGTAATTTCTTCATCGCTGTAAGTGCTACCTCCGCGAGCTGGCATAGATCCTTTGCCATTGACAACACTAGCTACTAGCACTTCGAGTCCAAGCTCACGGCGTGAGGCCCAAGCAGCTTCGTCACCAAGCAGTGGAGCTCCAGCTACACCCGCAGCGTGACACGCCGCGCATGCACCATTGACAAGTTCCTCTCCTGATTTAGGCCCGCTTGCAACCACCATGACAGCAGATGCCTGAGGTA
>JBLIIE010000104.1:0-19151 GCA_047634635.1 Granulosicoccus sp.
TTACGACACTGACCATAAATCTACTCATGGGTTTCCCGGAAAGCAGAATATTACTACCTATACCATCGGATTCGACATCCGCAGTGATTATCTTCAAGATGTTGCGGCTGCAGGAGGCGGTAAGTACTATGAAGCAAGCGACTCTGAAGATTTGTACGGAGTGTTTAAGGAAATACTAACCTCAGTGGCGGATGTAGGGACAACATTCCTCGCGCCAGCAACGGCCGTGAGTCAACAGAATCGCCTAGCGACGGGTAGGGATTTGTACTTTTCTTTGTTCAAGCCTAAATCAACGCCTGCCTGGGAAGGTAATTTGAAGAAGTATCAGTTGGGCTACGCCAACGGAACCTTCGAGATTCAGGACGTAAATAGTAATAACGTAGTTGATCATTCAACAGGTTTTTTTCTTGAAACTGCTACTAGCTTCTGGACGGCTGGCAAGCCCGATGGCGGGGTTGTGATCGATGGTGGTGCTGCCAGTAAAATGGGCGATAATGCCCTTGAAGGTTCGAAACGTCGTCGTGTATTCACTTATTTGGGTGATATCAATAAGGATGGTCCTGAAAGTCTTTACGTTGAAGGCAACCATAGCAATGAAGTTCATGAAAAAAATCGTGGTATCAAAAATAATCACCTAGGTGGGGCCGCTAGCAACGGTATTCGCGACAATTTGCTGCGCTGGATACGAGGGTACGATGTAAAAGATGAAGACGGTGATGGCGTTACTAATGACGTAAGAGCGTATATGGGTGACCCGTTGCATTCAACTCCTGCTGTAGTTAATTATACTGATGATAGGTCAACGGTATTTGTTGGAACCAATGAAGGTTTTTTGCATGCAATTGATACGAAAAATGGTCACGAGAGATACTCCTTTATGCCAAAAGAGCTGCTTAAAAATATTAGGAAGCTCTATATCGACGATCGAACTGTCAAACACCCTTATGGTTTAGATGGTGATATCACTGTCTGGCATGACGATGGCAACCGTAATGGAATTGTGGATGGTAAAGACAAGGCCTATCTGTATATTGGTATGCGACGTGGTGGCCGTGACTACTACGCATTCGACGTCACCAACCCAATCAGGCCTCTCTTTCTCTGGCAAATAGAAGGTGGTAAGAGTGACTTTGTAAGGCTGGGTCAAACATGGTCAAAGCCGTCTAAGTCAAAATTGAACATAGATGGTGAAAATGTTGACGTGCTCATTTTTGGTGGTGGATATAACCCTAATCAGGATTCGAATAAGGGATACAGCAGGCGCACAGATAACTACGGTAATGCTATCTACATAGTCAATGCGCTCACCGGTGATCTCATTTGGGCTGCCAAGCATAATGAATATAAAGATTTGGACTATAGCGTTCCTTCGAATGTGCGAGTAATGGATGTTGACGGAAACGGCTTGGCTGATCGAATGTATGTTGGAGATATGGGTGGTCAACTCTGGCGATTCGATATTAATCAGTACTCTAAGGGCGGTCGCGATATGGTCGAAGGGGGTGTGCTAGCGGAGTTAGCTGGGAATAATAACGCTGACTCACGTAGGTTTTACAATGCCCCTGATGTTGCCTTAATTAATCATCAGGGTCATCAATTCATGTCTGTGAGTATTGGTTCGGGTTGGCGTGCTCATCCGCTCGACGAAACTACCAATGACAAATTTTTCATGGTTCGCGATAACAATCCGTTTCACAAACCAGACGGATATGGAAAACATCACGGCTCGTCATGGCAACCAATAAATATTCGAGATTTGATCAACGTTACTTCCAGGCTTAAAAAGTCGCCGGCGGACATACCATTTGGTTGGTACATCGATATGGAGGAGAGCGGTGAAAAAGTACTCAGTAAAAGTATCACCGTTAATAATCAATTGTTGTTCACAAGCTATCAGCCGGGGTCAGTTACCAGCGTCTGTGAAGCTTCAGTGGGATCGGGCTCAGCGTATGTGGTGAGCGTGGTAAACGGTGATCCAGTTATGAATCTTAGTGGTGGTGGCCGGGTTGACACCCCCTTCACCAAGCAAGATAGAAAAAAACCATTGGCGTTGCCAGGTATTCCTCCTTCACCTACAGCTATTATTTCCGAAGCGGGTGGAGAAGGACGGTTGGAAACTGGCATCATGATAGGAACAGAAAGTCTGGAAGCAGTTAATTTCGGACAGCTGACGTATCGGACCTACTGGTTGGACCAACAACGTGGACCTCAGACACCCGCTGAGATAATCGCAGAAAATTAACTAGCAGTTGGCGTGTATGCGAAAAACTCTGTGCACACGATGTAGCATTGCGTGTAAGTTGTGTTTCTTTGTCAGTGATTGTGTCGTCTGTCATTGCGGTGATAAGCAGGCAATAGTCCTCAACACTGACCGATCACTGTCACGTGGATTCGACTATGAGTGGTGTAAAACGATTAGGCCTGAATGAGATCCATAATCTGGCTAATACTATTTTATTGGATAAGGGTTTTTCTGATGAGCAGGCAGGTGCGATAGCAGAAACAGTCACTGCTGCCGAGCGCGATGGTTGTCAATCGCATGGATTATTCCGTATTCCATTTTATGTAAATGCTTTGTTGAACGAACACGCTGATCCCAGAATTGCGCCTACCGTGTCGGTCACTGAGTCGTCTGTTGTTCACGTCGATGCTCATGGAGGATTCTGCCCACTGGCACTGCGTGTTGGCGAGCCTTTATTAGTCGCTAAAGCGCGAAAACATGGAATAGCCGCTCTGGCCATTCACGACACTTACAACATTGCGGCATTGTGGCCGGAAGTTGAACGTTTAGCTGGACAGGGGTTGGTGGCATTTGCATTTACAGCTGCCAATTCTTTCGTTGCTCCGGCCGGTGGGGCCAAGCCGTTGTTTGGAACAAACCCGATGGCATTCGGGTTTCCTCGTCAGGACCAGCCGCCGTTGGTATTTGATCAGGCGTCCAGTGCCAGCGCTCGTGGTGAAATCCAGTTGCACCAACGTGAAGGTAAAGCAATTCCTCAGGGCTGGGCTATTGATAAAGATGGTGCGCCCACAACGGATCCAGATGCGGCGTTGGCGGGTGCTCAACTGCCATTTGGTGGGCATAAGGGGTCCAGTATTGCTTTAATGGTAGAGCTACTGGCTGGAGCTCTTATTGGGGACTTGTTTAGTGCAGAGTCAACGGCTGCAGACACTCAGAGCGTAGGCGCTCCGTTGGGTGGTGAGTTCATCATGGCGATCGACCCAGCACATTGCAGTGGTTCGACAAACCCTCTAGCTCGCGCTGAACAATTATTTGCAGATCTGCTTGAACAACCAGGCACACGCTTGCCTTCTCAGCGTCGGTATTCAACGCGTATCAAGCATGTTGAAGAGGGTGTGGATGTTTCCATGAAAATGCTGAATGATCTGGCTGCGCTGTAGCATGCCTAAAGGCATCGCAGTCTCATGAGTGCACGCGACGAAAATTCCGTCTACGTCGACTACATCTGGCTGGCTTCATTATCCGTTTTGTTTGGCTTGAGTTTCACTTTAACTAGTATTGGAGTCCGTGATATACCGCCGATAAGCCTGGCGGCTGGACGTCTACTCATTGCTTTTCTGTTGCTTTATCCACTTATGCGCCTGAATGGTCAGAAAATGCCTGATGTAGGTCCAATCTGGATCGCTATACTTGCGTCTGGGCTGTTTGGAAACGCGCTACCCTTTGCGCTCATTAGCTGGGGTCAAGTGACTGTCCAAGCGGGGCTGACGGCGATATTTATGGCTGTGATGCCTTTGGCTACCATTTTATTAGCGCATGTATTCACAGATGAAGAGAAGCTTGATCGCTGGAAGTTTGTTGGTGTTATGTTCGGGCTCATCGGGGTTGTTGTATTGATGGGCTGGTCTGCGCTAAACGTTTTGGGGGATGATTTGCTACGCCAGGCAGCCATATTACTGGCTGCTATTTGTTATGCCATCAATGCCATCATTACCCGTAAGCTGACGCGTTTGCCAAGATGGTCGGCGATGAGCGCGCTAATGCTTGCAGGGTCTCTCTGGTTAGTACCTGTGAGTCTATTTGTGGATGGTCCTTGGGAAGTCAGACCATCACTTGCTTCGGGTTTGTCCCTACTTGCACTAGCCATTGGCCCTACAGCTATCGCAACGGTCATGATATTGCGAATTATTGATCGTCAGGGGGCATCATTTTTAAGCCAGATTAATTTTCTTGTGCCGATAGTAGGCATGGTGTTTGGTGTTTGGGTGCTCAGTGAAAGTTTTCCAGCTAATGCCTATGTGGCCCTATTGATCATCTTGGCAGGCATTGGAATATCCCGGCTAAGCGGGCGCAGAGCCTGACGTGGGTACAAGTGCTGGTTTTGAGCTTCTACGCATATCTATATGTGGTATGTCATCTTCAAGATACATATCGGATTCTGTATCGAACCCCAGCGTCCTGTAGAAATGCACGATGGGCTCCTGCGCAGAAAGGATTTGATCTTTACCCGGGTAGGTTGCGTCGAGCTGGTTCATCAAGCGCTTCATGAGCTGGTCGGCAAGACCTGTTCCCCGATGTGATTTGATGACAACGACGCGACCAATTTTGATGGTAGTTATGGAGTGCGCATCAGTGGTGGACGCGATTGGCATTGCACGCGCATAGGCCGTTAACGTGTGTTGATCGAATCCTAGTAGGTGAATCGTATTAGGTAAACTGTCAAAGGCATCCAGTTCTGGATAGGCACACTGCTGCTCAACAACAAAAACATCTGTACGTAATTTCATCAACTTGAACAGTCTGTGTGTATCGAGCGTTCGAAATGTATGGAATTCCCAGTTCATGGACTAGTCATCAACCCTTAGCAACATGATTGCGAACATACATGAAGCTAAGTAACCCTGCGCCAACGATTGCACCGCCAATGGCGCCATAAAGGTGTGAATCAACCAGTACTGAGCCACCTGCTGTGGACTCACTGCCAGGTAGGGGGCCTGCTATTTGTTCCCAGATTAACTTTGTGACGATCAATGCCAGTAAAATGGCGGAAGATTTTGGGTAGTTTCGCAGATCTGCCAGGCAGCCTGCGATGATCAGTCCGTGCAGTGTTCCAGAAAATCCTACGTACCCCGCCACCTCAGGGTTGAAAAACCAAAGACCAACACCTACAACAAGGCTGGAGAAGACAATGATGAGAAACCATTGTTTCGCCGAGAAATGTGTCCAGACAAGTGCAACGACTAAAGTGAAACCTGCGATATTCATCCATAAATGGCTTAGGCCTAAATGGACAAAGTTACCGGTAAGTAACAACCACCAGTGGCCCTGATCGATCAAGCTGCGTTCCCAGCGTAGGAAATCGTCAAGGCCCGCGTATTGCAGGGATATGCACAGTATTGCCACGCAAAGAGCTAGCTGGTGGGCTGGCGAACGTAACAGGTTGTTAATGGTTTGAATCATTTACGCAAGCGTCGAGTCATACGGGCGGTGCTATCCTCTTGGCATAGAGATTAACCCTTTGAGAATACGGGAGTTGTGGTCCTTATGGGCAAACAGATAAGAAACGTCGAAGCACTTGCAAGTTGCGGTGTGCGCAAACGGTTAGAAAAAGTTGGAACAGCGCAGAAAGGTTTTACACTGATCGAAATTATGGTGGTCGTGGCAATCATAGCCATTTTGGGCGCAACGGTTGTGCCATTGATTATGGACAGGCCCAACGAGGCTCGAGTAGTGCGCGCGAAAAACGATATTGCATCCTTTTCTTCGGCATTGGAGCTCTACAAACTTGATAATTTCAACTACCCCTCTACAGATCAAGGTCTGGAAGCTTTGGTTGCCAAACCCAGTGGTGATCCTGAGCCTGTTAATTGGAACCGAAGCGGCTATGTGAAAAGGCTGGCAAAGGATCCTTGGGGCAGAGACTACCTATATGCCTTTGAAGATGGAGATTTTGAAATTGTCTCTTTGGGGAATGATGGTTCAGAAGGCGGTGAAGACTTCGACGCTGATATTTCTAATCAAGACTGACAATTTGTGAATCGGTCACGTCAGCACATACCGTGGAATTCGAAAGGCTTTACGCTTATCGAGTTGCTGGTTACTGTCACCATCATTTCGATATTGGTGGGTGCTGTCGTGATCAATATCGAATTTCGCAATGTCGCAAAAATTGTTCGGGACAATGCACTGAGGCTTGGGCTACAAATGGAGCTTGCGGCAGATCAGGCGGTGTATTCGCGACAGCAATTCGGCATACGATTTCACCCTGAGTCTTACGAGTTCTACATACTCTCGAAAACTGATAAGGGTAAACCGTTGTGGGAAATATTCGAAGACAAGCAACTAAAGTTTAAAAATAGCGATGTAGTAACGGACTACGAAGTCGATATTTCCGGGCTGCCCATCGTTCTTGCTGACCTTTCAGAAGAGGTGGCAGGAGCCACTGAAGAAGATCCTCTAAAACCTCATATAATTTTCCTGTCAAATGGGGAAATAATGCCTGATTTCCGAATTCGCATCAGCGATCGTGACGGTGAGGCTCGCTATGAAGTTGCCACCGGCGACATCCGGCCCGTGGTGGTTGAAAAGCTGGAAGGGTCATGAGAGCCCTAAAAGGATTCACACTGATTGAAGTGCTGGTAGCGATGACCATAATCGCCGTTGGTGTTTCTGCGCTAGTAGGGTCTGCAGCATCTAGTGCCTGGCGTGCTGACTATTTGCGTGAAAGAGAATTTGGGCGTTGGGTTGCTAGCAATGTCTTGGCAGAGTTGCAGGTTGTGCCGGCTTGGCCCAGTATCGGTTCGAAAAACACCGAAGTCGAAATGGGAACTCTGACCTGGTATGTGCGTACACGTACCCAGGCGGTAGCTGATGCTGATCTGCGGCGTGTTGATGTCGAAGTGCGTCGAGACAAAGACTCCGAGAGTTACGTTTATACAGTCGCAGGATTCGTCGGCAATCCTGAGAATAAGCAATGAGATCCCAGCGCGCCTTCACGCTTATAGAATTGCTTGTGGCTATGTTTCTGCTGGCAATCCTGGGAAGTGCAGGTTTTCAGATGCTATTTCAGATCACAGCAACCCGCGACCGCATTGATCAGCAATCAGTACGATTGAGCGAGCTTCAGCGGACGTTTTACTGGTTGGCAGAAGACATTACTCAAATTACTGATCGTCCCGTGCGTTCCGCTATCGGCTCGATGCTACCGCCACTGCAATTCAACCTGCAAGGCGAGAATCTGTTTGAGTTCACTCGCGCAGGATGGGCGAATCCGGCAGCGGATGTATCGCCAGTGCGCTCAAACCTGCAGAGAGTTGCCTACACTCTGGATGACGATAAACTGATCAGGCAATACTGGTATCACCTTGACCCCATTGACGAGGCGCCGACCCGGCGTCGACAAATGCTAACCGGGGTCGAATCCTTAACGTTTCGTTTCCTGGATCACTCGGGTGAGTGGACTGAAAGCTGGCCCCCTTCAGACACAGAGGACTCAGGGTTGTTGCCACTGGCCATTGAATTCAACCTCGAACTCGACGATTACGGTGATGTTTTTCGTGTGTTTGCACTCCCTGGATGAATACGCTGCGCATCAAATACACACAGGCGCGCAAGCAACGTGGTGTTGCGATAATCACTGCCATGCTGCTCATTTCTCTGGGTACCATTACTATGGTGGCCGTTACCAGCCGGCAACATCTGGATATGCACCGTGAACGTAATGAGGGCATCATCCAACAGGCACGCGCCTTTGGTATTAGTGGAGAACGCTTTGCTGCGGCTTTGCTGTACCGAGATCACAAAGCAGGGCTTCGTGAGAATACCGACTCTCTGGAGGATGACTGGGCACTAACTATTCCTCCGATCCCTATCGATAATGCATCTATACAAGGATGTATTGTGGATATGCAAGGACGGTTCAATCTGAATAATCTGGTCGATGCCGAAGGTAAATCAGTCCTAATTAGGGTCGAAGGCCAGCCCGAGCCTGTTCAATTCTATTTTAATCAATTGAAGCGGCTTTTGAGTGAGCTTAATATCGAGCCAGACAAAGCTGAAGCTATTCTGGATTGGGTGGACGCTAATGTTGATGCGACGGGTGCTGAGGGAGCTGAGGATGGCTACTACTCAGGCTTAACCCCGGGATACCGTGCGGCAAACGCACCATTTGTCAGCGTCTCTGAGTTGCAACTTGTCAAAGGGTTTAGCAGCGCGGTACAAGCGGAATCTGAGGACTACGAATTACTTTTGCCTCATATTGCGGCGTTGCCCACTACAAACGGCGCAACGGCTGTCAACGTTAATACCGCTACGCCAGAAGTTCTTGCCTCTCTGTCTGACGAGCTCAAACCACTAGCTACAGACTTATCCCGCTGGGAAACAGGGGCTTACGAGGACTATCCTGATTGTGAAAATATCTTCGATTTAGCGCCAGAGAATGAGATAGATGCTATCGGTGGCAACGAACGGGACGTGACTCCCTTCGAGAGTACGCTACTATTTGATCAGAGAATGGATTCTAGCGACACTGGTGCCGATTCTGCACCGAGAGGTACCTATGATGTTCGCTCAAATTACTTTCAAGTGCGAATTGATGTCGAAGCCGAAGGCATTACCTTGTCGCAGTACACACTGTTGGAACGAAACAACGAAGGCAAAACTCGCGTGCTTTACCGCTCGCGCGATACGCTTTAGGAAACACAGGAAATACCGTGTCTAAACACGTCATAATTTATATGCCCCTGGTGGGTGAAGATTCAGTCCAGTGGACTGTCTCGGACGACAGTGGGAAACTGACTGCCGCGATCGAGAACGCAACGCTTACAGAAGTAGCGTCTCAGGTCGAAGGGCGTCGAGTCACCCTCATTCTTCCAGCCAATGATGTTTTATTGGCAGAAGCGATGGTTCCTGGTGGCTCGCTAGCCCGTGCACAACAAGCGGTCCCTTATGCTTTGGAAGAGCAAGTGGCGGACGATGTAGAGTCATTGCACTTTGCACTAGGAAGCAAAGGTAAGACAGATACCTATCCTGTGGCTGTCATCAGCCGCAAGTTGATGGACACAGTTACCGAGCAATGTCTGGACGCTGGGCTGCGGCCAACTCAGATTGTTCCTGAAACACTGGCTCTACCTCAATTGGACTCGCAAGGTGCGGAAGGCGAGGTCTGGACAGGACTGCTGGATCAAGATCAGGTTGTCGTTCGGCTGAGCGCCAATCAGGGTTTTGCAACCGATCCTGGCATGGCTAGCATCATGCTTACTGGCGCCCGACTGGCGCTGGACGAAGGGGATGATCCGTCACTGGTTATTTTCAGAACCGATCCTCCAATCAATTTGACGACACCCGACGACATCGATGTAGAGATGCGTAGTTGCGATCATCGTCTTGCTCTCTATGCCAGTGGCCTTGCGACATCACCGTATATCAATCTTCTTCAAGGGGTTTATAACCCCAAAAAGAACTTCGATAAAACCTGGAAGCCCTGGCGTGCATCTGCTGCACTTGCGGCTTGTCTGTGTGCAGCGTTGTTTGTGGGTAAATGGATGGATGTCAGAGCCTTGGATAAGCAAGAGGCACATCTGGATGCTCAGATTGCTAGCGCCTTCAAACAGGCTTTACCGGATTCTCGAATGCAGAGGCCAAAGCGGCAGATTCAGTCAGCCTTGAATCAGTTGGGCGTCGGCAACACAGATGGTTTTACCAATCGCCTCTCGCAGATTGCGGCTAGCCTTGCAACTCAGCCACAAACAACACTTAAAACCATTGGGTATCGAAATGGACGTTTCGATCTCGATTTGAATACTGACGCCGTGCCGACGCTGGATGCGTTGAAATCGGAACTTTCACGACGAGGCTCGTTAGCGATGAGCGTGCAGTCGGCTAACCGCGAAAATAATACCGTGCGCGGTCGGGTCAGAATCGAGTGATAAAGCGAGAGACATTATGAAAGAATGGTACCTAAGGCAGTCACCTCGAGATCGACTGATCGTTGTGTTTCTGGTCGCGCTGACTATGTTCGGCTTGTTATATGCTCTTGCTTGGCATCCTTTGAGCACGCGGCAGTCGCAAGCTCAGCAGGCGCTGGTAGGAAAGACAGATACGCTTGCATTCGTTCGTCGCGGAGCAGCCCAACTTAAAGGCGCAAGTTCTGGATCAACACAACTTAAAACCTCTGACAAAGCACCTTATCTACTTATTGATCAAGTTATCCGGCAGGCCAGCATGGATCCACCGGAGCGTGTAGAGCCGAGTGGTTCTGATGGTGCTCGCGTGCAGTTTGCTGAAGTTGAATTCGATAAACTCGTCCGGGTGATTGCTGAACTTGAATTGTACGGGTTGCAGGTGTCTACCTTGACCATTAGTCGCAAGAACCAGGGAACGGTCAGTGCTCGTTTTAATATGGAGCGCAGTTGATGCGTTTTTTAGGTCTATGTCTACTCGGAATCGTAGCCTTCCTTGTTTCAATTGTGGCGCTGTTCCCTGCGGCCCCTGTCGTTGATCGCATTCGACCACAGTTAGGTCTTATTGCTCTGGAGGGCGTTAACGGCAAACTCTATAAAGGCGTCATCGATACGGTGAGATCAACTGATGATCTTCTACCCTTGGAGTTTCAGAACGTGGGCTGGGCGCTGGCGCCTGCAACCCTGCTAAAGGGCGGTGCTGGTGCTTCTTTCAGCTTTGACGGCTACGGTGGTTCAGGCAAAGGCATGGTGACTCGAGGCTGGAATGGATCTGTTGATATAACCGACTTTGAATTCAATGCTCAGGCAAAGGCCTTAGAGTCACTGTTACCTGTCCCGATCGCCAGCTTTTCTGGTGAATTGATAGGTAATATTGAGGGGGTTTCGCTTGTCAATAACCTGCTCGCAAAAGCCCAGGGGAAGCTGTCTTGGAATAATGCAGCGTTACAAACTCCGATTCCGACGTCATTTGGCACTGTAGAAGTCGACATCCAGCCACAAGGCGAACAGGCTCATGTAGTGACCTTGAAAGCTACTGGTGGTGATGTGGCTATGGACGGTAGTGTGACTCTGTCCTTGAACGGTGACTTCACAGCGAATGTTCTTTTTACGCCCGCCGCTTCTGCCTCTCAGGCAGTACTCAATGGCTTGCGACAAATGGGTAGGTCAGATGCTGAAGGACGTGTCAGTTTTCAGCGCACGGGCAATGTAAATCGGTTGATGTGAAACAATTCGCTTGATAGATTGTCAAATTGCAATGAAGCAAACCATAGTTTTTGTATTCCTGGATATTTCTTTTAGGGTCCACACTGCAGAGTGTTTTCGTATCATGTCACGTATGCAATGTACGGAAAAAGCGGATCAGTTCCGTCAGTAGTTTGAGTAACCTGCCGCTAGCCTCTTTGAATCCCATGATTCTGTAGGATATGAGTTTCGACCTTAAAATCGCAGAACGACTTACGCAAGAAGCACTGACAATCGCTCGTCATGCTGGTGAACGTATTGTGGAAGTTTACGGTAGCGACTATGACGTTTCTTATAAATTAGATCAGACGCCGTTAACCACTGCCGATTTGGCAGCTCATGAAATCATCCTTGTGCAGTTGCAAGAGCTTGACCCAAAACTACCGATCCTCTCTGAGGAGTCCGATTCAATTTCTTTCGAAGAACGGAACGGGTGGGATACGTATTGGCTCGTTGATCCGTTAGATGGAACTCGCGAGTTTCTTCGAAGAAACGGCGAATTTTCAGTCAATATTGCACTGATTTCTAATAATCGCCCTATTGCAGGGGTAATCGTTGCACCCATTTTAAACGTCGCCTATTTCGCAACCCGGACCTGCGGTGCCTTTAAACAGGTGGGTGAATCCGCACCTGAGCTTATTCATGTCAGATCAGCGCCAAAGCCTGTGACAGTTGCGCGGAGTCGCAGCCCGATAACCGGTCCAAACTTACAACAGTTTCTGGATGGCATTGGAGACCATGACGAAATTCCGATGGGATCAGCGTTGAAGTCGTGCCTTGTTGCAGAAGGGGTGGCGGATATTTATGCTCGTCTGGGGCCAACGGGTGAGTGGGATACTGCTGCTGCGCAATGCATCGTAGAGGAGGCGGGCGGTTATGTTACTGACACCCGTAGTCGCGACTTGACCTATAACATGCGAGAGTCCCTGATTAATCCCAACTTCTTAGTTTATGGTGATGATCAGATTGACTGGGCACAACATCTCCCACCAGATGCGCTTTAGCATTAAACTAGCAGGATGAACAGAATCCTGTACAGAATCCCTGGTAGCGTGTGAGTAAACTATTCAAGACACCTGAGGAGGCAGAAGCTGCCTTCTACAGATCCATTGAGCGAGCTGATATACAGGAGCTCGATGCTGTCTGGTCATTAGAAGATAGCGTGGTTTGTGTGCACCCGGGCGCAACTCGTATTGAAGGTCGCAAAGCGGTTATGGATAGCTTTGCGGATTTATTCTTCGATGCACCTGTTCTTAACTTCAAGATAGTCGACTCCCTGTATACAGGTAGTGATGATCTGGCAGTTCATTTGGTTCGTGAGGAAATCGAGCTGGATGGGCAGGTAGTGAGCATAATGGTGTCGACCAATATCTATCAATGGGAATCTGGTGGTTGGAGGATGATGCTGCATCATGCTTCACCAGAGCCAGACTCTGCTTTCCAGGATGACTTCGACGACTTTCAGAGATTCGACGGTACTGACTTCGATGAGTTGGACGACGATTTTGATGACGTCATAGAGCCTGTTCGACCGCCGGTTCTGCATTGAGTTCGCCGTCGCGTAGGCAACACGTGCAGAAAGCTGCTGATCGCGGTGTAGATTTATACCGTGACGAGCGAATTAGCGTAACACCGTCATGGTTGTCTGTTGATAATTCTAGATACTCTATAAGAACGGTTGTGAAGCTGGAATACGGCAGTATTCGCCCTCAACTTGGTATCGCTTATATATTTTTTTTCGGAGCTATTGCTCTAATGGCTTATAGCCTTTATCAATTTACCAAGCCGGCATTGCCAACACTGGTTCCGTGGATTATGTTGCTTGGAAGTGTGGTGATATTTCTTTATGCGGCAACTGTCGCCTTCCGCTCAAAAACTCGTTACCAAATTACGGTGACTTTACTTGATGGCGGTAAAGTTCCGATTCTCACTGGCAATACTGAGCAGGCTCAGGGTTTACTCGATAGCCTCACGCTAGCCATGGACTGGCATCGAAACAGTGATGTTTTGATTGAGGCGGAAAGAAGCAGTCATGTTCGTCAAGCTCACGCTTCGTCTACGAAGGGTGTGGTTAGCAAGGATGCATCTTCTAAGGGTGTTTCTGGTAAAGGTGCGTCCGATGAAGCGTCTGTGGTGAAAACCCCCCACCCTGCTGTAACTGATCCTAAGCAGCATCCAAGTAGAGTTGTCCACAAATTGCCACCGTTCATTGCGGCTATTTTTAAAGGGCGGAATTAGACCAGAAGTATCGCGTGTAAGCAGGTTACCTGCTCTTGAGTTCAAAGTCGTAGTCGATAATCAATGGCGCATGGTCTGAGAAAAACTTGTCGCGAAACACTCGTGTTTTAGTGACTTTAGGTGCCAGATCGTTGCTTATAATCTGGTAGTCGATTCGCCACCCCACATTGTTTTCTCGCGCTTGTCCTCGTTGTGACCACCACGTGTATTCATGCTCTTTTTGAGGCAGTTGCCGAAACGCATCAGCGTATCCGTGTTTTTCGAATAACTCGCTTAGCCAGGCCCGCTCTTCTGGCAGAAAGCCAGAGTTTTTCTTGTTACCTCGCCAGTTTTTAATATCAGCCTCTGTGTGCGCAATATTCCAGTCTCCACAAACAACCACAGAGCGTTTGCTGGCTTTCAACTTTTTTAAATGAGGCAGAAACACATCCATCATTTGGTATTTATATTCCTGCCGAATATCGCCGGTTGTTCCTGATGGCAAATACAGCGAAATTACTGAAAGATTTCCAAATTGCGCTTCCAGGTAGCGACCTTCTCTGTCGATCCAGTCGACATTCAATCCACGGATGACTTTTGCAGGTTTGATCTTGGAAAACAGAGCTGTACCGCTATAACCCTTCTTTTCTGCGTCGTGATAGAAACTGTGCAGGCTTTTGGGGTGGAATTGTGGCCCCTCTAACTGCCATTCCTGAGCTTTAGTTTCCTGAAGGCAAATAACATCTGCGCGCTGGCGCATTGCCCAGTTGAAAAAACCCTTGGAGGCGGCTGATCGAACTCCATTGACGTTAGCTGTAATGATTCTCATTTGTGAGAGTGTACACAGAGGGTGGCCTTTGTCTCAATTTCTTGGAGAAAGGACGCACAGATTAGTGTTTCTGGCATTAGATGTTTTCGTTTTGTGACGCTACAAAAGTATAAGTAGTAAATGATCTCACTGGAGCGGTTAGATGCCCGACTATTTCGACGGAAATTCCGTATACCGCAAAACCTCGATTCGACGTGCTTTGTTGGTTTCATCGATTTTGGTGTGTGTATTCGTAATGAGTACTGCAAATGCACAGGTCTTTCGTTATAAGCAGGATGGCAGTGTAACTTATGGCGATTATGTTCCCACATCAGGGCTAGACGCCGGGCACTCGGTATTAAATAATCAAGGTGTTGTGCTCAAGCAGGTTAAAAGTCGTGAAGAGCGCCGGGAGGCTCGCCGCAAAGAGCAAGAAGCTAAGGTGTTGCGATTAAGGGATAAAACCTTGTTGAGGACCTTTACCGAGGAAGAAGATCTAACTCGCACGAGGGATGATCGCCTTGGACTTGTTGATGGTCATATCGCCCGTCTGGGTGATCGTGTCCGTATCGCGAAGGAAAACCTTGTCAGTATGGATCAGCGTATTCGGGAAGCGGAGAGCTCCAAAGGTATTGGCAAAGCTCCGTCAGATTTTTATGCAGAAAAAACTAGACTGAAAAATAAGATTGCAAACACCTGGGTTCTTATCGATTCCAAAGCCGCAGAGCGAAAGAAGATCGCCACGAAATTTGAAGCAGATCTTGTTCGCTATCGTAGGCTAAAGAATGGAGGCGGTTCTAACTTCTAAACCCGTCAACTACCTGCGTGGTGAGTCGTGGATCAAAGTGCCTACGCCTTCGCTGGTAAACAACTCCAGCAGTACCGCATGCTCGACACGGCCGTCTATAATCACGACGCTGCGAACGCCTGCAGCGACTGCATCGACCGCGCATTGGACCTTGGGCAGCATGCCTCCGTGCAAAGTGCCCTTAGCAATCAATGCGGCAATATCTTTTGGAGTCAGTCCTGTGACTAGCCGTCCATCGTCATCAAGGATGCCGGGTGTATTCGTCAATAAAAGCAGTCTCGAGGCATTCAGTGCAATGGCGATGCTGCTAGCTACAAGATCTGCGTTGATGTTATAGCTTGCACCAGACTTATCAGTGCCTATAGGAGCAATGACAGGGATGATGTCATCGGCGGTAAGTTTGTTAAGTACTTCCGTGTTAATTTTGGCAACTTCCCCAACATAACCCAGAGCATCTGCAGGGCGACCTGGTAAGGCCAACGGCGTAGCCTGTATCAGATCGGCATCTTTACCGGTCAGGCCGATAGCCCGACCTCCGACTTGGTTAAGCAATGACACGATGCTCTTGTTTACTGATCCACCGAGTACCATTTCAACAACGTTCATAGTTGCCTCATCGGTAACTCGCATGCCATCGATGAATTCACTTTCGATAGAAAGTCGTTCCAGCATCTGGCCAATCTGAGGGCCACCGCCATGTACAACGACCGGGTTTATGCCCACTTGTTTCATCATGACAACATTCTTGGCAAACGAGCGTTGTAGTTTCTCGTCTGTCATAGCGTTTCCGCCATATTTTATTACTACAGTTTGACCGCTATAGCGCTGCAGATATGGCAGCGCTTCGTTCAACACTGATGCGGTTTGAGCCGCAGAATAGCGATCCGTAGCCATGGTGGTTTCGTTAGCCATTACTTTATTGGAATTATTTGTCTCTAAAACGGGACAGTGACGCTGGCGTCTGTGTCAGTCATCAGCTTGCGGAATTCGCCTTGAATACGCGCGAGCGCCTCATCGGTATCAGCTTCGAACCGAATGACTAAGGAAGGCGTGGTGTTGGAGGCACGTAGCAATCCCCAACCGTCGGGATAGTCCGCTCGTACACCATCAATTGTTGTCAGCTTAGCACCTTCAAATTTAGCATTTGACACAAACTGTTTAACGAATTCATGCTGCGCACCATCTTCATCGAGAGTGACATTTAATTCTGGTGTATTGATACTGTTGGGGATTTCACCGAATATCTCACTAGCAGGCCGATCGGTTTTAGACAAAATTTCTAGCAACCGGGCCGCGGCGTAGAGCGCGTCGTCAAAACCATACCAACGTTCTTTGAAGAACATGTGGCCACTCATTTCACCACCTAACAGAGCACCAGTTTCCTTGATGCGGGCCTTGATAAATGAATGACCAGTTTTCCACATATCCGGCACTCCACCGGCTGCGGTGATTGCTGCAGGCAATACCTTGGAGCATTTGACATCATAGATAATGCGAGCACCCGGATTACGTTCAAGCACGTCCTGTGCAAATAATACCATTTGCCTATCAGGCCAGATGACGTTGCCCTGATCATCGACAACACCGACGCGGTCGCCATCGCCATCGAAGGCCAAGCCGATTTCATGCTTCTTCTCTTTCACCAGGGCAATAAGATCGACCAGGTTTTCCAGCTTGGCAGGGTCGGGGTGATGATTTGGGAAGTTGCCATCGACGTCAGTAAACAAGGATGAAGACTCACAACCCAGAGCGTCGAACATCTGCGGAGCTGCTGCACCTGCTACACCGTTGCCACAGTCGTAGGCAATGCTCATAGGGCGGGCAAGTTTCACATCACCGAGAATTCTGTCGAGATAGTCTTGCAGAATATCCTGAGTGGATAGAGACCCAGCAGTCTCAGCAGTGTGCAGCTCGTCGTTTACAAGTCTTGTATGAAGTGCGGTAATGCCATCACCAAACAGGGCATCCTCACCAAGAACCATTTTCAATCCATTGTATTCTGGTGGATTGTGACTGCCCGTAACCATGATGCCGGTGCCGGTGTTTAAATGATAGGTAGCAAAATACAACACTGGAGTTGGAACCATTCCAATGTCGATGACATTAACGCCTGCGCTCTGTATGCCGTTACTGAGTGCCTGAATTAAATCGGGTCCGGACAATCGCCCATCTCTGGCAACAACAACCGTCGCAATCTTGCGCTCTTTGCACTCCGAGCCAAATGCCCGGCCTATTTGTTCAACAGCTGCTGGGGTAAGTGTGTCGGTAACGACTCCGCGAATGTCATAGGCACGGAAAATTGCTGGTGAAATGCTACTCATGATGTCCTGTTTCCTGAATGCGGATATACGTAACGTGGCGACTCATTTGCTTGTGTAATATGCCTTGCTGTATATATCGAATCGATAGTGAATCGTTTAGTTTTTTCCGGTCGAACCAAATCCACCTGCACCGCGGGAGGTCTTGTCAAAGCTATCTACACGGTTAAAAGTAACCTGGGCTACGGGTACTATAACCAACTGAGCAATACGTGCGCCTACTTCAATTGAATAGGCTTGGGTGCCTCTGTTCCAGCACGAAACAAAAAGTTGTCCCTGGTAGTCGGAATCAATCAAGCCCACCAGGTTACCCAGCACAATACCGTGTTTGTGGCCAAGGCCTGAACGCGGCAATATTAAGCCAGCGTAACCTGAATCGGCAATGTGGATGCAGATGCCCGTAGGTATCAGTTCTGTAGCACCAGGGTCGAGTACCAGCGTTTCTGCAACACAGGCCCTAAGATCTAGCCCAGCTGAGCCATCGCTTGCATAGTGAGGTAGCTCAATGGTGTCACCGACACGGGGATCTACAATGGTGTAATCAATAGCATTCATTAAGAGTTACTTAACCGCTCCGCGAGAATTGTAAGCAATATCCTGGCAACCTCGTGTTTACTCCCTGGTGGGATATTTTGGTGTCCATCGTTTTCAGGCCAGTAAACATTGAGTGAATTCATGTCACTACCAAAAACCGGATTATCAGTCTTTCCGACGTTGTTGGCTGCAATCATATCTAATTGCTTGCGTTTAAGCTTGCTGCGGGCATGATTTTCCATGTTTTCCGTTTCTGCTGCGAAACCTAGGCAGAAAGGGCGCTTTTTAAGTGTGGAAACACGCTTTAAGATGTCTGGGTTGCGAACTAAAGAGAGCTGCATCTTATCGTCGTTTTTCTTGATTTTTTGATCCATCACGGTTTCAAGCCGATAGTCTGCAACGGCTGCCACCGAAATAAAGACATCGTGCCCGGCCACGTGTCCCATGACGGCTTCCAGCATATCTTTGGCACTAGTGACATCAATACGTTTGATTGCGGGCGATGCGCTAAGGGAGACCGGGCCAGCAACCAAAGTTACGCTTGCACCCATGCACGCAGCAGCCTCTGCGATGGCAAATCCCATCTTGCCAGAGCTGTGATTGCTGATATAACGTACGGGGTCAATCGCCTCCTGCGTGGGGCCTGCGGTTATTAACAGATTGTGCCCTGACAGCAGTTTTGAGGAGATAGATGCATTTGATCTTGAATTCAACATTGCCAAGTGGTGAATCAGTGCATCTCGAATGTCTTCGGGTTCCAGCATGCGACCAGCGCCAGTCTCGCCACAGGCTTGGGCACCTTCGCCTGGTCCTAGAAAAGTGACACCTCGAGACATCAGTAGCTGGCAATTGGTTTGTGTTGCAGGGTTATTCCACATGAGGCGATTCATGGCAGGGGCAACAAACATCGGCGCATCAGTTGCCAGGCAGACTGTGGAAAGCAGGTCGTCTGCCATGCCGTGAGAAATCTTAGCTAGCGTGTTGGCTGTTGCAGGTGCAATCAGAATGAAGTCTGCCCAGCGAGCCAGTTCGATATGGCCCATCGCAGCCTCTGCGTCCGAATCGAGAAGATTGGTGTGTACAGAATTGCCAGTTAGTGCCTGGAAAGTCAGCGGCTGAATAAACGCTTGAGCGCCTGCCGTCATGACCACTTTGACTGTTGCACCGGCATCGATGAGCCTTCGTGCAAGTATGGCGCTTTTGTAGGCCGCGATACCGCCCGTAATTCCCAAGAGAATTTTTCTGTTATTCAGGGATTGCATGCATCCATGGTATCAGTTTGTGTTGAGATTCAGAACTG
>JBLIIE010000105.1:0-18750 GCA_047634635.1 Granulosicoccus sp.
TGCAACTGCATACGCGCTACATTTTCCGGGTTGATAGCTGCCCAGTTGTTGCCATTAGCAGCGATAGTATCTGCAGCATCTGATGTAAGAGTACGGTACGGATTCATGAAAAGTAATTCTCTAATTAGAAATGTATTTGAAATTTCAAAGTGCTTAGATCGACCCAATGAGCATTGAACCTAGGCGCTTAAAGCCGCAGTTGTACTATTAAACTTGAGTGAGCAGCTGCATACGGTGGTTAGGCATCACACCGTTTACATTGGCACACGCCTGATCCGGCTCAATCTCAACCTGCAGACCGTTGTTTTCCAGAAGAATCGATTGCGGTGATTCTACGTTTCCACCTGCTTCTATGAACTGTGACGGACTAGAGAGGCCAGTCGCAGATCCGTCAGCTTGAATAACGAGAAGGTGATCGAAGTAGACCAGGTATGCCGTTGCCGAGCCGTGCGACCCTTCAGCCAATGGAAAGCTGTGATCCAGGAAATCGATTGCCTGATCCCACTCAGCTGATGTTTTGAATTGTTGAGTCATACCCATGGTGTGTGTTCCAAAATGTTTAACTGACGATTCGATTCCACGGCTGTGGAAGTTCGCCTGTCCTAAGGCTTAACGGCAGTTTATGAAAAAATGAACTAGAATTTCACAATAGAAATTACACACTGTGAATTTTACAAAAATATTGGTGATGCATGTCGAAAACCTCCTCAATACGTAACGCGCACTTTTTAGGTACTAAAATCAGGAATTTGCGTAAGCGCAACAACCTGACCATGGATGACTTGTCGGCACGTTGTGTAAAACTGGACGCAGAATCTGCACCGTCTGTGTCATATATTTCTATGATTGAACGCGGAAAACGCCACCCCAGTGAAAAGATGCTGTCAGTTATTGCCGAGGTATTCCAGAAGGATGTGTCCTGGTTTCTGGACAATGTGCCTGAAGAAGCAGCCATCGCCCCGGACAAGGGAAGCCGGGGTGGCGTTACCGGTATGTCCCTGGAGCCCGGATTCCTGTTTTCCAAGGAAATACTGCAAAACGCTATCCCGGAGATGCTGTCTCAAACGGGAGTATCAGGTCGGCAATTCGCCCACTTGCTGATTCGTGCTCACCAGGAAAACAACCAGAACCATTTTCCGGAACTTGAGCGTGCCGCAGAAAACATCGGCAAGAAACAAATGCCTTTAAGTGTTGAGGCATTGATGGATATCTGCAAAAGCATGGGGCTTAAGATCAAATGGTTTACGCGTTTGCCACCCTCCGCTCAATCGAAAATGACCTTGAGTGATTCGGGGATTGTGCGCTCCTACTTTGATGCGCCATCAACGATTTACGTTAATAAAGTCATGCAAAAACAACCGGCACGCCTCAAGTATGACCTAGCGTTATACATTGGCCATAAAGTACTGCATGAAGGAGACGGTGTTAAAAGCTTGATGACCACCGGACCAAAACCAGAGGAATCTGTCAGCGACATATCACTAGGGCTTAATGCAAGTAGTGCACTTAACGCACAGGATATTGTTCATGCATGGCGAGATTTCGAGTGCAGCTTTTTTGCAGGTGCATTGTTGTGCCCTAAGGTTCCATTCAGGAGATTACTCGAACAAAAGGCGCATGATATTAGCGTTGCTTCAATGGTTGATGTCACTACATCAACCGTTATGCGTCGTATGACTGTTGTATCTTCCTATTCCCATTGGCATTATTTTGATGCTTACCCACCTGGTAGATTACACGCTGTTTATCGGGGAAACGGCATACCTTTACCGTGGGGGAATATGCGACTTGTACAAGATCCCTGTCAGCATTGGGCAGTATTTAGAATGATCAATACAGAGGGTAATACAAGTTCAGCACAAATTTCTGTACTTGATGTCGGTGACCAGCCTCGAATCTATTGCTGTGAGTCCGTTAAGGTCACTGACATGTCCGGAACCGGACATGTACTGTGCGCAGGCATTGATGTGAATCCTGCATTAACCGCTCAGGGTGCTGATGCCGTAGCTATTGCCCAAGCACTCAAGGACGCCTGCATTGCAAACGGTGGATCAGTCACGATTCCACCGGATATCAAAAAGGCACTCCGGCAAATAGCCAAATTATTAAATATTGCCTGGCTAGGGCGTGGAATAGAAAAAGAAGCTCGATTGATCTGCCCACGAAGTGGTGCCTGCCCACGATCCCCAAGCTGTCACAAAAACAGTGCTGGCATGGTTTAGCTTTTGCGCGACTACTTAGCTCAACGGAGTCCGCTGAGCAAAGGCCACCGCCAGCGTGCCACCATCAGCAAACTCCAACTCACTGCCCACCGGTATTCCTCTAGCAATTTGCAAGACTGGTACCTGATGACGAGCTGCCAGATCCCCTATGTAACGAGCTGTAGCCTGCCCTTCCACCGTCGGATTGGTGGCCAGGGTAATTTCATCGATTCCGCCAGACTCCAAGCGCGAATCGAGTAAATCCAAACCCAGATCTTTTGGACCCACTCCATCCAAAGGAGATAAATGCCCCAGCAGCAGAAAATACTTGCCTCGATAATTAGTGGATCTATCAATGGCCATCACATCAACTTGATTTTCAACGATACAAAGCTGGGACGACAATCTGGCAGGGTCAGAGCACCAGCGACACAGCGTTTGCTCGGTAAACATTCTGCACTGCTCGCAATGGTTAATTTTGTCCATTGCGTTTATCAACGTTTCACCCAGCTTTTTGGCAGCTTCTCTATCGCGTTTTAACAAATGCAACGCCATACGCTGAGCAGACTTTGGCCCCACTCCGGGTAAACATCGAAGCGATTCTATTAAATCTTCAAGTAATCCACTGCTGGCCATAGTCGGTAGATCGTTTCAACAACAATTAGAAAGGAAGTTTCATACCGGGTGGTAATTCCATACCGCTGGTAAGTCCAGAGAGTTTGGATTTTGAGGCTTCAGCCAACTTGTGTGCCGCGTCATTGACAGCCGCCGCTACCAGGTCTTCGAGCATGTCTTTATCATCACCCACCAACGAATCATCTATGGACACCTTTCGCAACTCGTGCTGGCCGTTCATGACGACCTTGACAAGGCCACCACCACTTTGGCCTTCGATTTCCATGTTTGCAATTTCTTCTTGAGCGCGCTGCATATCTTCCTGCATCTTCTGCGCTTGCTTCATTAAATTGCCAATACCACCTTTCATAATTATTTATTCCGCAAATTGAATTACTGGTAGGTTAAGGGTTGTTAACCGTTTCACTTTTCGCCAATGGGTTGAATGCTGGATTCGTCCACAGACGCGTCCACTCGATCAATCAGTTGCCTGACAACCGGGTCTTCACCAATCGATAGACGCGCAGCGGCCATCTCGGTTGCCACATATTCTTCATCGATGTTGGCAGGTGTACGTAATTTTTCATCAACCAGAGCAATATCTACGCGAACTTCCTGCCCCATCCAATCGTTCAATGCGGCATTGACGCGTTCAAAAAACCGCTGTGTATTGAGATGCTCTGAAGTTGATTGCAGACGCAACTGGATGCGATTATTGGAGAACCCGACTAACTCTGTCTGGCTTGCAAGCTGGCGAGGCATTCCAGAGATATCCAGTTCAGCCACTATCTGATGCCAGTCAGAGGGTTTGATGTTCGCCTTATCTATCGTTGGCGAGCTCGGTGCGGGCTGCGCTGCTGGAATTGTTGCTGCTGGAATTGTTGCTGCCACGATTGGGGGCGGCGCTGGTGCAACAGGTGGTACTTCGCCTCTGGCCGCAGCTAGTGCAGCAGCTCGTGGCGAGCCTCCAGCGGATACTTCCCCACGTACCGCCAGGGACGGGGAGGATTGCTTTACGGGACTATTTGGGGCATTTTGGCGATCTGCGGGACCCTGACTTAAGGACGCAGATGCAGATGGTGTATTCCCTGGTGCTATCAGAGGCTGCGCAAGCTGGCCAGAAATACCAGCTGAACTGCTGCCGTTATCACCGAAAGCACCTTGAGGTTTGAACGCACTCATGCGTAACAAAGCCATATCGAACGCTTCACGAGGATCAGGTGCAAATGGCATGTCGCGCCGCGCGTGCATACCGATCTGGTAGAACAATTGCACTTCGTCAGGCGCGATAGTGTTAGCCAAACTGGACAATCGCTCATACCCGGGAGACTTGTCAGTCACACTTCCCGGCACGCTTTGAATCATAGCGATCTTGTGCAGCAGGCTCAGTAGCTCGCCCATTAATTCGGTGAAGTCAGGCGCATACTCAGCCAGCTGCTCTACCCGCTCAAACAATTCACTAAGCTGCCCCGAACCCAATGACTCGATAAGTCCCAGTAACCGGTCTACGGATGCTCTGCCAAGCATCGATTCAACATCGCTTTCACGAACTGCACCGTCTCCTAAGGCCACAGCTTGTTCAACCAGGCTCAAGGAATCTCTGACACTGCCCTCTGAGGCTCTCGCGATTAAATCGAGCGCAGGTCTTTCACACTTAATAGACTCTTCACCTAGAATTTTGGTGAGATAGTCAGTCAGGATGCCCGGAGCCATGCGCTTGAGGTTGAACTGCAGACAGCGCGACAGGACGGTCACAGGTACCTTTTGTGGATCAGTGGTCGCCAGCAGGAACTTCACGTGCTCCGGTGGTTCTTCTAGAGTTTTCAGCAACGCATTAAAACTGTGATTGGAAAACATGTGCACCTCATCGATCAGGTACACCTTGTATCGCCCGCTAGCAGGGGCGTAAGGCACGTTTTCAAGTAATTCGCGAGTTTCTTCAACCTTGGTGCGCGATGCAGCATCTACCTCTATCAGGTCAAAGAAGCGTCCAGCCTCAATGTCCTTGCAGGCACTACACTCACCGCAAGGATTGGAACTCACGCCGTTTGTTTCGCAATTCAGACACTTTGCGAAAATCCGGGCAATGGTTGTTTTGCCGACACCACGCATTCCCGTAAACAGATATGCATGATGCAATCTGTCCGAGTCAAGAGCGTTGACGAGAGCACGCAAAACCGGCTCTTGGCCAATCATGTCGCGAAAGTGCTGCGGACGCCATTTGCGCGCGAGAACCTTATAGCTCATTGAGGTGGGTGTGGGCCGCAAATGGAATAAAGGTGGCGTCCCGCATCAGCAACATCTCGGCGCCCGAATCCACTGCCTCCGCTGCTCCCTTCCAGGCCTGACGGGGTAAACAATTTCTCGCCGCGAGAGTGCCGATACGAAACACCATAGCACCCCTATTCTGAGGCCTGAAGGCTCGGTGTGCAAGCACCATCTGCACTCCTTTTCACTTGGCACGACAAGGAAGCTCATTTGCAAAAAACACGACACTCGCCATTTCGGTCATTCTGCTGTCATAAATAGGGATGAGAATCGCGCTTTCTTGTCACGACACGTTACTATCAGATGATCCCTAACAGATCTTCAAAGTCCGATATGCCAGCAGATATTCTCGTAGTAGAGGACGAAGTTGCGATTCGCGAGATGCTACAACTTGCCCTCGAGAGGCTTGGCCACACAGTGCACGCCGCTGGCAGCACGCTTGAGGCACGCAAGCTTCTGGCAGAAAAACAAATGCACATGGCAATTGTCGACTGGATGCTCCCCGGTGGCAGTGGTCTTGAATTGGTTCGCTCCCTGCGCAAACAGGAGCTTTACCGACACTTGCCCATCATCATGCTTACGGCTCGTACTGAAGAACACGATATAACCGCAGGGCTTGACGCTGGGGCTGATGATTACGTTACCAAACCCTTCTCCCCCCGTGAGCTGAATTCCAGAATCAATGCGTTGCTGCGGCGAAGCCACGATTTTCATTCCGACGCCATCGTGACCGTGGGACCCTTAGTGCTTGATGCAGCAGCGCATCAGGTCACCGTTGGTGGGCAGGAAATCCCCTTGGGACATACCGAATTCAAACTTATTTCGTTTCTAATGAATAATCCTGATCACGTCTATAGCCGATCACAGTTGCTTGATCATGTCTGGGGAACTGGGACTTACATCGAAGAGCGCACTGTTGACGTACACATACTGCGTTTAAGGAAAAACTTAAAGCCCTTCGCAGCAGAATCCTTGCTGGAGACCGTCCGAGGGGCTGGTTATAAACTGACTGCCCATTACAGAGCTCATTAAACCGGTATCATTCCAGCACTATGAAGCTTACGTCTAGCCTCAAAAGCGAAATACGCTGGTTTGTCAGTGGATTCATCGCTGTTTTGCTTGCCAGCTTCCTAGTCGGCTGGCCGGCCATCGGGTTAATTCTGTACTTAACAGGCTATGTCATCTGGCTGCTGCATCGCTTGAACAACATCGTCTATTGGCTAGGCAAACGGGCCACGGCGTCAGAGGCACCACCCACTAACGGCCTAACTAATGACATTGTGCAGTTGGTGCATCGCGAGAAAAAATACAGCCGTAAACAAAAAAACCGCTATCGCAGCATGCTAGCCCAATTCAACTCTCTGGCAGCTGATTTACCCGATGCGACAGTGGTCTTGAATACAGAAAATGAAATACGGTGGTCAAATTCAGCGGCACTAATACTGTTAAATGTTCATCCTGAACGCGATAAGGGCCAACGAATCAATAACTTAGTCCGGTTGCCAGAATTTCGAGAGTTCCTCCTGTCTGAAAACAGCGCTGAGGAGCTTGAAATTCCGGCGCCGTTGGCACCTGAAAAAATCCTGGCGGTAAGAAAGGTTCGAACCGGCAAACACATGACTGTACTCATTGCCGCCGATATTACCCAAAGAGTTCAGCTGCGCGAAATGCGTAAGGCATTTGTAGCCGATGTCTCCCATGAGCTGCGTACCCCACTAACTGTTATCAGCGGTTACGTGGAGATGCTAACCGAAGATGAATCACTGGATGCCAGTGTTAAAAAATCGCTGGAACACATTTCCTCGCAATCGGATCGCATGCGCGGCATTGTGGAAGACTTACTACAGCTGTCAAAGTTGGAAGCCAACCGTTTAGGCGAAAACGAAGGACAAGCCGTCGACGTCAGCACCATGATTGTTACCATGATCTCAGCGCTATCTGCCATGATCACAAATCACACTATCGAGCTTGACGTAGATTCAACCCTAGGGGTCGTTGGATCCGAACGTGAATTGTATAGCGCCTGCAACAATTTGCTGACCAATGCCATTCGCTATACAGACCCGGGCACCTTGATCAAAGTGTCCTGGGCCGTCAATGAAGATGGGGGAATGATGTATACCGTGGCAGATAATGGCCCTGGTATAGAAGCACGACACTTGTCGCGGCTTAGCGAACGCTTTTATCGGGTTGATGCCAGCCGGTCCCGAGACGAAGGTGGCACCGGACTGGGGCTTGCGATTGTGAAACATGCAGCTCAGCGCCATGGTGGAACACTTAACATCGTCAGCACCCCGGGAACAGGGTCCGAATTTGAAATAGTTTTCCCACCCAATAGAACAACCCAGCTCCGCCTGGCTGTTAATCAGTAGCCCGACCAGCGCACTAAATCGTACAGAAATAGTCATTTCTGCACGATTTAGTTGCCCTGTAATATCGCTGTCATATTGGGAATCGATACTACAGCTACTGAATCAACCCCTAAGCAATATTAATCAGCTCATGAATAAATCTGCGTTAGTCCTAAGTTCAACCGTTTTGGCTATAACCTTCTCGGCGAATGTCTTAGCCCGGGACAGCATCAGCGTCGTCGGTTCGTCTACGGTTTATCCGTTCGCCACTGTCGTTGCGGAGCGTTTCGGCAAAACAACAGATTTCAACACACCGAAAATCGAATCTACCGGTTCTGGTGGTGGTCTGAAGTTGTTTTGTTCAGGCATCGGCGTTCAAACACCTGACATCACCAACTCATCACGACGAATGAAGGTCAGCGAATATGAAATGTGTCAGAAGAATGGTGTGACCGACATTGTCGAAGTACTCATTGGATTTGATGGTATCGCAGTGGCCAATTCTGTTGAAGCTCCTCAGTTTGATATGGGCGCTAAAGAGCTATACCTGGCCCTTGCGAAGACAGTCCCTAATCCTGACAATCCTGCCGAGTTGATCATCAACCCATACAAGCAGTGGTCAGAAATCAAAGCGTCATTACCCGCAACGGATATTGAAGTCTTGGGGCCTCCTCCTACTTCGGGTACTCGCGATGCTTTCGTAGAGTTGGCAATGGAAGGCGGTTGCAAGCAATTCGATTCCATCAAGAGCCTGTCCAAGAACGAATTCAAATCTATTTGTCACACCATGCGTGAAGACGGTGCATACATCGAAGCTGGCGAGAACGACAACCTAATTGTACAAAAACTCGAAGCCAATCCAGATGCCCTAGGTATTTTCGGCTTCAGCTTTCTTGAACAGAACTCTGACAAGGTACAAAGCTCGATCATCGATGGCTATACCGCCAATTTCGATGACATCTCTGACGGCGACTACGGCATTTCACGGCCCCTGTACTTCTATGTCAAAGCACAGCACGTTGGAACAGTGCCAGGCATTGCTGAATACTTGGCAGAATTCACTAGCGAACAAACTTGGGGCGAAGACGGTTACCTCGCAGACAAGGGTATGATACCGCTAGGCGACGACCAACGAGCCAAAGTTGGCGCAGCTGTCAGCAGCTTGGAAAGACTCATTCTCGAGTAAATCGATTCAAGACTTATAAGACTAACGAGGGCCTTGCTTCCACACTATGAAGCAAGGCCCTTTTTCTGTTCAGAAGGCATAGCCTGGAATATTCATGACGACGACGACCCTATTGCTGCTTACCATCATGCTTGGGCTAGTGTCCTTCGTTTACGGTCGGCATAAAGCATACGCAGTCTCTAAAAACGTGGGTGGCGTGCGCTCGATGCATTCGCTGCCTAGTCACTACGGGATGATGGTCGCAATGTGGTGTGCTTTACCTGCCCTTGCCATTATCGTAGGCTGGAAGCTAGTAGAGCCTTCGATGATCAGCACCATGCTGGATGGATCCATCCCGCAAAGCATTCAAAGTGGTGGTGAGAAATCACTGGCGCTGTACAAGAATGACATTAGCAATCTGGTGGACAGTAATAAAATTGCGAGTATTACCGATCCGGAAAAACTCATTGCTGCACAGCGTCTGGCCAACTTGCAACATACCAGCTCGTTGGCCTTACTGGTGTTGTCTCTGGTCGCAGCCATTATGGGTGCCCTCATCGCGCTTAAAAACATCAAGCCTGACACTCGCGCCCGCCAAATCGTAGAAAAAATTGTTAAGGTGTTTTTGGTCAGCTGTGCATCCCTTGCCATTCTGACCACCATCGGTATCGTATTTTCAGTGCTGTTTGAATCCGCCCGTTTCTTTCAGGAAGTGGACTTTGTCGAATTTGTTACCGGTACCAAGTGGAGTCCACAAACAGCCATTCGTGCAGATCAGGTAGGCGCATCCGGATCCTTTGGTGCAGTTCCACTATTTCTTGGCACAATGCTCATATCATTTATAGCGATGCTGGTTGCAGTCCCTTTTGGTCTGATGTCAGCAATCTACCTGGCTGAATACGCATCCCGCCCGGTGCGCAATGTCGCTAAACCATTGCTGGAAATACTGGCCGGTATTCCAACCGTGGTTTACGGATTCTTTGCGGCGCTGACCGTTGCCCCAGCTCTGCGTTCGGCAGGAGAATCGATTGGTCTTAGTGTCTCCTCAGAAAGTGCTCTGGCAGCGGGTGCGGTCATGGGAATGATGATTATCCCCTTCGTATCATCTCTGTCTGATGATGTTATCACCGCTGTACCTCAGACCATGCGAGATGGCTCCTACGGCCTGGGTGCCACTAAATCAGAAACGATTAGAAAAGTTGTTATACCTGCAGCCTTACCTGGAATTGTAGGCGGTGTTCTGCTAGCCGTGTCACGTGCTATCGGTGAAACCATGATTGTTGTCATGGCAGCAGGCCTTGCCGCCAAGATGACAGCAAACCCTCTAGAAGCTGTGACAACAGTTACCGTGCAAATCGTGACACTCCTTACCGGAGATCAGGAATTTGATAGTGCAAAAACACTCGCTGCATTCGCACTGGGGTTGATGCTGTTTGTTGTCACTCTTTTTCTGAATATCATTGCACTGCATGTCGTGCGTAAATACCGGGAGCAGTACGAATGAGCGCTCAGACAGACTCTAAAATCAAGATAAAGGCTCAGTCGCATTCTGTGACAACCGAGCGCGTAAAGGCTTCGCTAGAAAAGCGCTATGCCGCTGAAAAACGATTTAAACTTTATGGCATCCTCGCCATATCTGCCAGTATTGGGTTTCTCTTCATACTACTGTTTAGTATCGTCAGTAAGGGTTTGCCCGCATTCAAGCAGACCTACATGAAACTGGACGTCTCACTAACCACCGATGCCTTGGGTGTTAGTGACTCACCAACCTATCAGGAGCTACGCAGCGCCAACTACACTGGGGTTGTAAAACGAGCCATGCGTGATCGTTTCCCTGACGTTACAAGTCGCGGTGATAAAAAAGCTCTGTACTCGTTAGTCAGCACTGGCGCTCAGTACCAGCTGTATGACCTCATAAACTCAGACCCGTCGTTACTTGGAACAGACTTGAGCTTATGGGTATTAGCTGATGATGAGCTAAGCGCCATAGTTAAATCAAAGGAAAACCTCGACGCACCCGAAAGTATTGCAACGCGTATGAGCCCCAAACAAATCGGGTGGGCAAAGGATCTGCAAGACAACGGCTATTTAGACGTCAGATTTAATAACACGTTTTTCGAAAATGGTGACTCACGGGAACCTGAGTTGGCAGGAATACGCGCCGCTTTAATGGGGTCTGCGTTCACCCTTCTCATCACCTTTGCTTTGTCGTTTCCCGTAGCCGTAGCCTCTGCTATTTATTTGGAAGAGTTTGCCCCGCAAAACCGATGGACAGACATCGTTGAGGTCAATATCAACAACCTTGCGGCGGTACCATCCATTGTGTTTGGCCTGTTGGGACTAGCGGTGTTTATCAACTTCTTTCACTTGCCACGCTCGGCGCCGGTGGTTGGTGGCATTGTCTTAAGTCTGATGACCTTGCCAACCATCATCATCTCCAGTCGAGCGGCGCTAAAGGCTGTACCTCCATCCATTCGCGAAGCTGCGCGTGGCCTGGGTGCCTCACCTCTACAAGTAGTCACTCATCACGTACTACCGCTGGCCATGCCTGGCATTCTTACCGGCACCATCATTGGACTTGCACAGGCCCTGGGCGAAACCGCACCACTACTCATGATTGGTATGGTGGCCTTTATTGTTGACATTCCAGCCTCTGTAACCGATGCAGCCACTGTTTTGCCTGTTCAGGTTTTCTTGTGGGCTGACAGCCCAGAAAGAGCCTTCATGGAAAAAACCTCCGCAGCCATTATGGTGTTGCTGGTCTTTCTGATACTTATGAATGCTATTGCCGTTATGTTGCGCAAGCATTTCGAACGTCGCTGGTAGACTCAAATTCTATGAATACCACTATCGCAAACGATATACTTCTTCAAGTCATTAACAAGGTGCAACCTCGTGTCTAAGTCCGCTCAGGAAGCGTTCGACAACCTAACGGAAACCGTTGGGACACCCACTGTCGAAAACCCGAAAATGCAGACACGTAATGTGAATGTGTTTTACGGAGAAAAACAGGCCATTTTCGACGTAGATCTGGACATCGGCAGCAATGAAGTTGTTGCCATGATTGGCCCATCCGGTTGCGGGAAATCTACCTTTTTACGCTGCCTGAATCGCATGAACGATACGATTCCATCTTGCCGGGTATCCGGGGAGATGTTGCTCGATGGTGAGGATCTTTACGGTGACGATCTCGACCCTGTTCTGTTAAGGGCTCGTGTGGGTATGGTTTTCCAAAAACCCAACCCATTTGCCAAATCCATCTATGACAATGTTGCTTACGGTCCACGAATTCATGGACTGGCTAACAATCGCGCAGAATTGGACGATATCGTTGTCGACAGTTTGCGCAAAGCCGGTTTGTACGACGAGGTTAAAGATCGTATCGATGCCCCTGGCACCAGCCTCTCTGGCGGGCAGCAACAACGACTGTGTATTGCACGAACCATAGCGGTTAGCCCAGAGGTCATTTTAATGGATGAGCCCTGCTCGGCACTAGACCCGATTGCCACTGCACGTATTGAAGAGCTCATTGATGAGCTTCGTGAAAACTTTGCGATAGCCATCGTGACTCACTCCATGCAACAGGCAGCCCGCGTTTCACAACGCACAGCGTATTTTCATATGGGTAAGTTAGTGGAAGTGGATGACACGAATACCGTATTCACTAATCCACAACACGAACTTACCGAAAACTATATTACTGGCCGTTTCGGCTAAAATCAGAGTAACCATCATGGATAAGCTCCACCTTGATCAACATATCTCTCATCAGTTCAATAAAGAACTGGAAGATATCCGCAACAAGGTTCTCACTATGGGTGGCCTGGTGGAACAACAGGTCACCAATGGACTGACAGCACTTCTAGAAGCGGACAACGATCTGGCCACTCTAGTGGCTACACGCGACTTTGAGATCAACAATCTGGAATTGGAAATCGACGAGGAATGCACTCACGTGTTAGCCCGCAGACAACCTGCTGCCAGCGATCTGCGGCTCATTGTGACAGTCATTAAGGTTATTACAGATCTAGAAAGGATCGGTGATGAGGCTGAAAAACTGGGCCGTTTCTCGCGCGACCTGACGCAAATTTCCGCAGATACCCCCAGCTACCGCAAGGAGCTAAGGCACCTGGGTGAACTCGTTAAATCCATGCTGCGTGATTCGCTAGACGCATTCGCCCGCCTCGATGTAGATGCGGCACTGCGAATTGCACAACGTGATGAGGATGTTAATCGCGAGTACGAGAATCTGGAACGATTGCTAGGCACTCACTTAGTTGAAGATCCCAGACAAGTCTCTAAGCTATTCAAAATCACTTGGTGTGCAAGGGCGCTTGAACGCATTGGCGATCATTCAGTCAATATTTGTGAATATGTCGTCTACCTGGTGAAAGGCCGGGATATCAGACATACCAACATGGATAAGATTCGATCTGAATTCATGAACTCCCCTAACGACTAGTCGGAGTAATTCATTCGAGCAGTGTGTTTTGCTGCTCGTTATGGGTAGTCAAACAGCTGGGGAAGCTTGTCTTTTAGCCTGCCATCGATCATCTGTAACGACATGCCACTGATGCCATCGGTAGCAGATCTGCCGGACGCGACGATACGAATATGATCCTCAGCCAAGCGCCACTCGAAAGGCCGTTCCGCAAAAGGTACATGTTCGTATCGACCATCTAACTGCTTGGTAAGTGTCATTGCGTCCCCACTTTGCAGGTTCACCTCGAGTTTGATCAGTCGATCATCCAGTATCTGAAATCTAAGATCGTCAACATCAAGCCCTTCCAGGGATACTTTTCCAAGAGGTTGCGCCTGGCAAATTTCTCGAAGAAAGAGACGCCCCGTACCCTTGATGGATGTTTTATCGGCATCGCAATCCGGGACGTCAAAACCCATACTCGACAATGCCTGGACGCTCTCCAAACGAGTTGAGCCGAGCAGCAGTTGATCCAAACCAACTTTACCGTTGTCTCCAGACAGACTTAGCTTAGCGGTGCTCAACGCAAGCTTTTTGTCACCCTCAATCACAGTGGATTTATTCTCCGCAGAATTCGACCTAGGTACATCAATATCCTCAGGCAAGGGTAGGTTTGATGAACACGCAGATGCCGAAAGCAAGGCTGTTACCAGGAGAAAAAACCTGCGACTGCAGCCGCGTGTGCAACCGCGTGTGCAACCGCGTGTGCAACCTCTTCCGTGTCTGCTTAACGATCTGCGAGTTAGTAGAAGAATAGTAAAGCCTGCCAATAAACTTAAAAACAGAGGATGTGTTGAGCCTCCGAAATCTCCAGCACCAACAATAACGGCACTAACCGCACTACTTGATTTAGACGTACCAACC
This sequence comes from Granulosicoccus sp., assembly GCA_047634635.1. GTDB lineage: Bacteria > Pseudomonadota > Gammaproteobacteria > Granulosicoccales > Granulosicoccaceae > Granulosicoccus. The sequence goes on from JBLIIE010000105.1 coordinate 13,945, forward strand.
GCCAAGTTAAAGTAGTTACTCATCCAGGGCCTGAATGCTTCAACATTAGTATACACACCGTACAAATTAGGCCTCGCACAGCCCGCTCCAAAGCTGGTTACACCAATTTGTACTTGACGGGTACCTTCCAGAACGTAGATAGGCCCACCACTATCACCCTGGCAGGAATCAACCCCACCCTGCCGAAATCCTGCACACAATTGCGTGCTCAGGATGTTGCCGTTATAAGACTCAGGCAAATTGCATTGCTGACGCGAGACTATCGGCACAGAGGCATCTTGCAACAGGTTTGGAAACCGCTCAGCTGTGATTGGCCCCTCCTCCGTTAACGCACCCCAACCTGCAATAAACGCTGTTCTACCCACTAGCAATTCAGGATCTACGTCTAACAAGAAATTCTGAGGCACCGGTACACTCGTACCAAGCTCCAACAACGCAATATCATTGATTGGAAAAGAAGTATGGCCGTATTGAGGGTGCACAAAAATATTAGTGACCACTGTTTCCACAGCGGTCACATCGTTCAAGTCGTTAATACCAGCAACAATACGAATCTGATCTATTGTTGTCGGTGAACCATCAACGTTGAACATACAGTGAGCCGCGGTTAGCACCCATCCGTCAGCAACAACAGATCCTCCACAAAATTGACGCACTCTCAGGGACTCATCCCCCGGTATGATTAGCGCAACCAGCGATGGCCATTCACCATCATCAGCTAGATTGCCACCAACAATGCGAGCTTGTATGGATAGCTCGTCTTGAGCATACAAGCCCTTTGTCATGGTGAGAGTGCACGTCAGCAACACTAAAGTAACTACCACATTGGCAGTTTTACACAAACTTATCGACTTAGCACGATGAAAGCGCTGGGCCACTGATCGCAACTGGCTGGCTAAAAACATGTTAAATCCGATTTATGATATTCATAGTCGTTTAACGGCTGTAACCGTTATTTACAGACCTAAAACAAGAATGAATGTGAAGCAAGCTAGATCTCTTAAGCGGCTAATTTGAACTAATCATCTAAACTCAAAATTTCCATGATGCATAAGTTCGACGGATATAAACCAAGCCCAGTAACAGTCCTAGAATATTGAGATTCACCGATCCACCTTGGCTACTCGAGCCGTCTGCCATGTTATCGTCAATGGCACCACCCACATCACCTGCCCCAGTGCCCGGTTCATCAATTGTTGCCAACGCATTTGAATCAGCGATGTCAACGTAGCTACTAATCCATGTCCTGAACTCAGATATATTCGTATAAACGCCGTAGAAGTTTGGCAAGCCACATCCATTACCAAAACTTGTAATTCCAACCTGTACCTGCTTACCATTTTGAATAAGATATAGAGGGCCGCCACTATCACCAACGCAAGAATCTACTCCCCCTTCGCGATAACCCGCACACATTTGAGTGTTAAGAATGCCACCCTGGTAAGACTCAGATGAGTTACAACGTTCTAAGGATACAAGAGGTACAGATGCATCCTGTAGCAGGTTGGTGTATAGCTCTGAACCATTTACAGCATTAAACTCAATGGCGCCCCACCCTGCGATAAATGCCAGCGTGTCGTTGAAGGTTTCTGGATTCCCCTCAAACAAGGTGGTTGCAGGCACATCTACAACATTTGCCAACTCCAACACCGCTATGTCATTTTGCATTGTTCCACCGCTTGTATTGTATTGTGGGTGCACAAAAATATTGGATACCACAGACTCTGTCGTCGACTCATTCTGCAGATCATTGATACCCACAACAACACGAATATCAGCCGGCTGAGTTTCTTCTCCAAACGGGCCAAACATGCAGTGTGCTGCAGTTAAAATCCACTGATCGCTAATCACAGTCCCTCCACAGAAAAAGCGACTTTCTAACGGAAATGTACCAGTAGTGACAATCGCTGCCATGGATGGCCAAGCCCCAACCTCAGCCTTGCCTCCACCCAGAACTCGAGACTGTATGGATGATCCGTTATAGATAGCATCGGAACCGGGTCCGGAACCGGGTCCGGGTCCGGGACCGAGTCCAGGTCCAGAGCTCAGATTAGTCAGTGTCTCCGACGCTTGTAAACCGCCTGCGATCCCAAGTAACAAACAGCTCAGGAAACGAACAACAGACGTTGATAGACTTCGAAAGGCTATGTCCGGTTTTCTATTACCAGCCCAGCCCGTTGTTGCGCGCCGCGAATGAGCTTGCCACATGTGCAGATCCTGAAAAAGCGTTCAAGATCATTAACGGCTGTAACTGTTATTTAAGCATCCCGGTTGGCAATGTATGTGATGTGAGCAGGGCCTGATAGACAGTTACTTTGAACCAGCGCCTATTTTACGAAAGATCTCGCCTTCGAAATAGCAGGTAAATCAGCAACACAAAAGCTGATGATGGGTGGAATGAGCCAAAGAAATGCCCTTTACGCTCTGTGCCTATATCGGGTTCGGGTATCACACCAGTTTCGCCGGAATCCAGCCTAGCGACTAATTCAGGCGATTGGTAAGGGACATCAATATAGTCGCTAAGCCACGGCAGCATGTGCGTCACGCTGGTATAAATTCCGTAGAAATTGGCTAATGCACAGCCGTTCCCAAAACTGGTGATGCCCATCTGTATGATTGCCCCATCCTCGATAATGAACAACGGCCCACCACTATCACCGGCACAGGCGTCAACACCACCATCAATAAAACCAGCACAAATTTGCCTGTGTGTTACCAACCCCTGATAAGACACAATCGAATTGCACCTGGCTAACGGCACGATAGGAACCGCGGCATTTTGCAGCTGTGAAGGGTAAGTGGCATCGTTATCGTTAACAAACCGCGTTGCTCCCCACCCTGCAATGTAGCTTGTGGCTCCATAGTAGTAGGCCGTATCACCCGCAAAAAGAGTAACAACCGGAGCATTGATAGCCGATCCCAATTCGAGCAAGGCAATATCAAAAGGTGGTAAGTCCACGTTATTGTTGTATTCAGGATGCACCACAATATTCGTAACAGTGACCTCCTCTTCAGGTACATCGCTATCAAGATTACGAATACCCGCAATCACTCGTACAGACGAGGGCTGAATACGCTGACCGAATGAACCGAAAACACAATGAGCAGCCGTCACAACCCATCGCTCAGCAACCACAGTCGCTCCACAAAAAAATCTGCTTTTCACCGTCGCTAAACCTGGGCTTACCAGTGCTACCAGAGAGGGCCAGCTTTCTGCTTCTGCATCCTGGCCTCCGATAATTCGTGATGTCAGCAATAAATCGTCAAGATCATCTGCGATATGTACGTTTGAATCCAGTTGACCACTGCCACCAATGATCGAATCAATAGGTGCTTCAGATGAGAACGCTACCTGTGCAACGCTTACAAAGATAACCACCCACAACAGCGACCAGATCAATCGACGTTTACTGCAAAGAGTGACTCCGTACATAATTTCAAAATGGCTGGTAGTGCTGTTAAAGGCCCAATCAAGTCACTGGACGAGTTTGTTGCATTGCTGCTCTTTCACCAAACGATGAGTACCACGTTGCCAGAGCTGGCTGACGTGTCCGCCAGTTCAAGCGCTCCGATGCACGAAGATCTAGATAATCCAATGCGCAAACCACACCAATATGAGGAAGCGCCAGTTCTTCTCCATAACCTGGCAAAGAGGCTGCCAGAGCGTCAACACCTCGATCAAGCGTTGCAAACCAGCGATCTACCCAGGCAGCTGATCGTTCTTGCGGCTCTCGTCGATTGAGCTCCACAGCAATATGAAAGGTGGTCTCCAGGAGTCCGTCTGTGAGTGCCAGTTGCTTAAGCGCTTGAATTCTGTGACCACCATCGGGCATGAACGTTCCAGCGGACAACGTATCCAGATATTCACAAATGACATGGCTATCGAACAGAGTATTACCATCATCAAGCACCAGCGTTGGCACTTTACTCAACGGATTAGCAAGGAGATGATCCGCAGTGGCTTCATACGGATTGGAATTGATAATCTCGACCTGGTCAACGAGATTTTTCTCAATGATCAGAATACGGACTTTTCGCGCGAACGGCGATAACTGCGATGAGTATAGTTTCATAACTGTTATTAGAGCATCTAAAGGGTGTACTGAGTGGCAAAAATCTGCATGAACTGGCACTCTAAAAAGGGATAACCCGTCGCCATTAATCTGCTAAAGGCTCAAAAAACCGCTGAATGTTATTAAAAGTGTCTACGACACCCATTTCCAAAAGCCTGAAGTTATTCATAATTCCGTCCATGCCGAGATGATGCTGAGCCCATGTTCCTTAGCTTTTTACGAACAAAGGCAAAAATTGCTCTGCTGTAGTTCTTGCGGCCCTTAACGAAAACGAAAACAATAAAAATAAAACCAATGAAATATTTGCTACCTTTAGTACTCACAACAGGGTTCCTCATACCTAATGCATATGCACAAGCTTGTGATGCAACTGGTAATGACCTGAATCTTGCCAAACAGACTTACGCTCAAGTGTGTCCTGAGATTCCACGGGCCGATTGTGATCCCATTGGTGGTGGTCTATGGACCTGTTCCAGTGAGAGAATTGGTAATGCCTCTCCAGGCACCACTGTGGACGATATTCTTGGTGAGCCCGTAGTTGTACCGGTTGCCGATCCAGCACCAGAGATTGAGTTGCCTGAGACGACATCTAGTGAATGTGTCGCTGTTGGTTCTAATTTATCTTTGGCTATTGCAGCCTATGAGGCATCTTGTATGGCACCTCGTATTGACTGCGATCCCGTTGAAGGAGGTTGGTCTTGCTCTAGTGGTGTTATCGGTAGCTCAGCCCCCG
>JBLIIE010000106.1:0-18557 GCA_047634635.1 Granulosicoccus sp.
ATATATCGCCCATCATTGATGGTGGCGGCAAGCAGCGCGGTGTGCTTGCAAGCTTCAATGATATTAGCGAACTTGAACGCATGAACGAAGGGCTTAGAGATACGTTAGGAAATCTTGAAACAGCCCATGAAGAAGTGCGTAACAAAAACGAAGAGCTTTTCCGGCTAGCCACCATTGATCCTTTAACGGAGTGTCTCAACAGGCGAGCCTTTTTTGAAAAGCTTGAGCTGGAGTTTGAACTGGCAGTGCGTGACAAGCTCAAGTTCAGTGTTGTTATGGCAGATATCGATCACTTTAAGAGAGTCAATGATGATTTCGGTCACGGAACCGGAGATGTTGTGATCAAGGAAATGGCCAGATCACTAACGGATGCGGCGGGTGCGAATGGCTGTGTGGGTCGCTATGGTGGGGAAGAGTTTTGCATATTGCTGGTGGGCATGGGTGAGGATGAAGCGATAGCTATAAGCAATCGAGCCAGACTTGTATTCCAGAGCTTATATGGGGCTAATGATAGCGTTACGTCAGGGCGAGTTGTGACAGCCAGTTTTGGCGTCTCAGCGATCAGTTTTGGTGCTGCTGATGTGGCGGAAATTCTCGATCAATCAGACGTGGCTCTGTACGAGTCAAAAAACAGCGGTCGAAATTGTGCCACCAGCTGGATTGCAGTTGATGCTAATAAAAGAAGGGCAAGTTGATATGGTAAATTTTGATTCAAGTCTTGAACAGTCGCCCTCAGGAACAGGCCATCTTCTCAATTCGCATGTAGATGCAATCCGGTTTATGGCGGGAACCCGGATATTCCGACAAGGAGAGCTGGGCGATTTCGCGTACATGATTGAGACGGGTTACGTCGAAATTTCTTCTATATCTGGCAGTAAGAAGCACGTCATTGCGGTTTTGAGCCCTGGAGAGATCTTCGGCGAAATGGCAATACTCGATGGTTTACCACGCAGTGCCACTGCTTCCGCCATGCATGAAACTACGGTGATACCTATCTCCGGCAAACAGCTTCGGGATGAACTCGACCGCGGTAGCCCAGTAACACGGCTCATTCTGATCGCCGCAATCAATCGACTGCGCACGATACAGACGAAAGACTACCAGGACGTGGAAAGCCTCACGCAGTGCAAGCAACAGCACTCGATAGACGAAACGCACATTAAATTGGCAAGGATTAATGCGGGACAGCAATTCAAGCTGCGATTCGATATGGAAAAAGCTATCACCCAACAGCAATTTACATTTGACTATCAACCGATTGTGTCTCTGGCTGATGGGCGAACGACGGGATTCGAAGCGTTGCTGCGCTGGCCTCGTCCAGACGGTCAAGTACTGATGCCGCTGGATTTTATTCCAGTGGCAGAGCAGTCTGGATTAATCGTGCCTCTCGGCGCTTGGGTGCTTGAAAACGCACTGCAGACGTTGGCTGTTATTGAGCGCAGTTCACGACGTCGAGAATGTGAAGGTCCTGGTATCTTTATCAGCGTCAATATATCGGCAAGGCAACTCGAGCGCGAAGAAGATGTTGAACAGCTCGCGACTCTGATTGAGAACGCCGCAGTTGCCCCAGGTTGTGTCAATCTCGAAATTACCGAGCAGACGCTACTCATCAACCCAAGAGCGGCAATGATTGGACTTGCACGCTTGAAGTCAACGGGGGCCTCCATTGCGCTTGATGACTTTGGTACTGGCTACTCAAGTCTGAATAACCTGCATTACTTTCCGCTGGACACTCTGAAAATCGACCGCTCCTTTGTGGATCGAATAGTTGATGACAAGAGTCGCCAACGTGTCGTTGCGGCGATCATCAACCTGGCTCGTGAACTCGATATGGATGTAGTTGCCGAGGGCGTTGAACATCTGGATGATGCGCATTGGTTACGTGAGCACGCTTGTCGCTATGCACAGGGACACCTAATAGCGAAACCAGCACCGTTGGCTAAGGCGCTAAGCCATCTGGAGTGCGAAATCGAATTCTAGATGTTCTCTAATGGGTGATTGGACAAGTGGTCTGCAAATTAACAATTGCCGTGGCTTTATTTCCGAAGGTAGTCGCAACCTGGTCCTCATTAAGTGCGCTGAGCCGAATAACTCCACCTTCAATTTCGGCCCCAGACACACGGATATTGCCCAGCTCACTTTTCGGTAAAGTATCGTCTACATCAATGGTGAAGCTTACCGTCTCACCGGCGGTGATCTGATCGATTCGCACTGACAATGCAGTATCTCCATCTTGGACCATGCTTGCAGAGGTGAGAGTCATATTTCCTTGTCTGACTTCAAAGGGCTGGAAGACTTCCACACCCGCGCCAGCGGCGGTCGTGTCGAAAATTAAACGACCCATGCTATTAGACAGATCAAGCTCAAGCACCACATCGCGAAGATCACATTTGCTTAGATTTTTAAGAGTGAAGATATCCTTGGGAGCGCTCTCATTAAAACGAATCTCAACATTAGCATGAGATAGCTGCATAACGGACAATGTCGCCGTAATCGTCATGTAGCGAAGTATGGAGAGTTTTTTCACAGGTAACGTTAACCTTTATAAATTGAGCGCAAAAGAAAACCTCACAGTATCACAGGGGTAGGCTGATCTACCAACATTGCAAGAGCTGTTTTTTACCAGTCACTACTAGTTGTTTTAAAGGTTACTTCTTAAGGCACGCTGGCTCCAGTGGATGTTCGTGCAGTAGCACAAGCGATTAGGTGGAAGACTTCATGATGCATTCGTGAGTGCTTTGTGCTCATAAATAGCAGTTAGCGCCAACCCACAGCCAACTGTCTGTGAAGAACTACCCAACTTCCTAACCTATTATTTAATGCTTTAGGTGTTTAGACCGCTAAAACTGTGAATAGTGAGGAATCTTTATCTCCATGTCATTACGAAGCAAAGTCATTGGTACACTGCTGGGTGTTTTTTTTCTCTACGCACTTTTTGCCTGGCTTGCGTTAGAGGTCGTGTACACATCGGCATTTGACAGCCTCGAGAATGACAAAGCATCCAAACAGCTAAGTCGCATCACCCGTTACATTGACGCCGAACGTGCTGACATGGATTTGCTGGTTCACGACTGGGCTAACTGGAACGAGACATTCGAGTACGCCAAAGGCGATTATGAGGGGTTTTACGAAGAGAATTTAGCGGAAGCGTACCTCGGCGAGTTGGGAATGAGTTTCGGTGCCGTGGTCGATGCCCAAGGTAGCCTAGTGTGGGGTGAGGTATATCCTGCCACTCGAGCGGCAAAGCCACTGGACTTCCTATTCCCCGATGGGATTCAGAAGGGCAGTGCGCTGCTCAGCCCCACTACGTCTGGAGAATTAGTCTCAGGATTCATTGATACTGCGTGGGGAGCTGCGATCGTCTCATCCTCGGCAATTTTCAAAAGCAGTGGTTTGGGTACTCCAAGCGGGCATCTGATCATGGGTAAACTACTTGATACTAATCGAATGGATATCATCAGCGAGACTATGCTGACATCGGTTAACATTCTGCCGACTAAACGCAGCACGTTGCCAGAGCAATTTCATCAAGCGCTCAACGAGCTCATGATTGGAGACAAACAAGTTGCATTGGTTAAGTATGGAGATAACATCCATGCGCTATCTCTTTTGCGTGATGTCGGAAATCAACATATTGGACTTTTACGAGTTGTTATCCCAGCAGACATCTCAAGCCTGGGTACCAGTACCCTACATACGACTATTTCGGCGCTAATAATTGCCGCGTTGTTAATAACTTTGACTATCTGGTTAACGCTTAAGAGTATGTTGTTGGCACCCATAGAGCACCTGACAGGCATTCTTAGAAGTAGGGGTAATGGACATTCTGACGATGAGAATGGACAATATTTATTATCAACCGTGCAACGTCTTGTTGATTCTCGTGGTTCGATATCAAAGCGTAACGACGAGATAGGTGAATTAATCGGAGCGTTTGACGAGCTCAGTTCATCATTAAGCAATGCCACAACCAGCGTATGGCGCGTTGCGCACATAGATGGTCTTACCGGCCTTGCTAACCGACGGTTGTTCATGGATCGTTTGACCGGCATTCTTGACACCGCAAGTGAGGACTCGCCTAGTTTTTCAGTGTTGTTTATTGACCTCGACAATTTCAAGACCGTCAACGACACACATGGTCATAAGATTGGTGATCAGCTCTTGATAGAAGTGGCAAACCGGCTTCAAGCTGTGGTTGGCGCAGATAGTAAAGTCATCGGCCCGGAAGACGACGTCACCCGTAGTGTTGCTGCGCGAATAGGTGGCGACGAATTCGTCTTGTTTCTGCCATCAAATGGACGCCCTGAGCATGCCAGCAACATTGCATCGAGTATTGTTCAGTCAATTGGATCACCGTACCTCATTGAAGGAATATCTTGTCAAATAGGCGCTTGTGTGGGAATGGCCGTATATCCTGAAGATGCAGATGGTGTTGATGGAATCTTGTCTAAGGCCGACTCTGCAATGTACGAAGCCAAGAGAGCAGGCAAAAGTTGTTGGCGCCGTTATGTACCAGGACTAAGTCGTTCTGGTGAACAAAAAAGCGCCTGATATTCATCAATAGGCAAGTGAATTTGCTAGCCACCGTTCGGATAGTTCGGTTGGCTCGTCGATTCGAGCGGCGTACTGCTCAATCTGATCTCGTTTTACTTTGCCGAGCCCGAAATAACGCGAATCTGGATGTGAGAAATAAAACCCGCTGACAGATGATGCTGGCAACATGGCCAACGACTCTGTCAGCGTAATCCCAATTTTTTCCGGCTGCAGCAGATCCCAGATCACTTGCTTTTGCCGATGATCGGGGTTGGCAGGATAACCAGGAGCAGGGCGAATACCCTGGTAACGCTCCTTGATTAGTTCTGCATTCTCGAGGGTTTCATCCTGCATATATCCCCAGAACTCCGTCCGAACTTTTTTATGCAGGAATTCAGCAAAGGCCTCGGCGAAGCGATCAGCCAACGCTTTGGCCATGATGTTGTTATAGATGTCATGTTCTACGTCGTACGCTGCGACTAGCTCATCTAGCCCAATGCCTGCTGTCACGGCAAAGACTCCAATGTAGTCTGCAACCTCCGTCTCTTTTGGGGCGATAAAATCAGCCAGGTTCAGATTAGGTCGGCCATCGGGGAAAACCCGCTGCTGGCGTAAGCCATGGATAATGTTCAGACGTTCCGTACGGCTATTGTCTGTGTAGATTTCAATATCGTCATCGTTAACTGAATTTGCCGGAAACAGACCCACCACACCTTGTGCTTTCAAAGTTACATTATTGCAGAATTCTTCAAGCATGGCCTGAGCATCTGCAAATAGTTTTGTTGCTTCCTCTCCCACCGTTGCATCCTCAAGTATGCGTGGATACTTGCCACGGAGTTCCCAGGTGTGGAAGAACGGTGTCCAGTCAATAAAGGGCACCAGGTCTTCAAATGTAAGGTCATCGATTATTTTGATGCCGGTAAAGGCAGGTTTGCCAGCTTTGTAGTCTCCCCAATTGACTTTGAGTTTATTGAGTCTGGCTACTTCGATATTGTGCAAATCTGCGCCCTTTGAACGATTCTGGTAACGTTTTCGGTATCGTTCGTAGTCCAGCTCCAGCTCGTCACCAAACGTTTTTTTATGTTTCTCGTTTAGCAGATGGCTGGCAACCTGTACACAACGAGAAGCATCAGCCACATGCACGACGAGTTCTTCATATTTGTCTGAAATCTTAACCGCTGTATGCATGCGTGATGTAGTCGCACCTCCGATTAATAACGGGATAGTAAAACCGGTGCGCTGCATTTCGGCAGCGACGTGCGTCATTTCTTCGAGTGACGGCGTTATAAGACCTGAGAGGCCAATCAGGTCGACCTTGTGCTTCTTGGCTTCATCCAGGATAGTTGCCGATGACACCATGACTCCCAGATCGATCACCTCGTAACCATTGCATTGGAGTACAACTCCAACAATGTTTTTACCAATGTCGTGAACATCACCTTTAACTGTTGCCATCAATATTTTTCCGGCACTACGCGAGTTTTCGTCTTTTTCTGCGTCCATATAAGGTAGCAACCAGGCAACTGCTTTTTTCATCACTCGTGCGGATTTGACCACTTGTGGTAAAAACATTTTACCAGCACCAAAAAGATCTCCAACCCGGTTCATTCCATCCATCAGTGGACCTTCTATGACATCAAGTGGCCGAGTCGCAGCCAAACGAGCTTCCTCTACGTCCTGCTCGATAAATGCATCGATGCCTTTAACCAGTGAATGTGCAAGGCGCTCCTCAACAGGTGTCTCACGCCATTCGTTATTTTGTGCTTCCACCACTTTCCCGTCACCACGGTATGTTTCGGCGACCTCAAGCAACCGGTCGGTGGCATCACTGCGACGATTTAGAATCACATCTTCAACAGCTTCACGCAGTGCCGATGGGATTTCGTCAACGATGGCCAGTTGTCCGGCGTTGACTATACCCATATCCATTCCGGCCTGAATCGAATGGTATAAAAACACCGCATGTATTGCTTCACGCACCGCATTGTTACCACGAAACGAGAATGACACGTTAGATACACCACCGCTAACCATCGCACCGGGCAGCTTTTGTTTAATCTGGCGAGTGGCTTCTATAAACGCTATGCCGTATTCATTATGTTCTTCAATACCAGTTGCCACTGCAAAAATATTCGGATCGAAAATAATATCTTCAGGAGGAAAATCTAACGTCTCTACCAGCAGTGTGTAAGCGCGTTGGCAGATAGAGACCTTACGTTCAATGGTATCGGCCTGACCATCTTCATCGAACGCCATGATCACCACAGCGGCACCATAGCGTTGTGCAAGCCTGGCTTGCTCTAAGAATGGGGCTTCACCTTCTTTCATACTAATTGAATTAATCACGCATTTGCCTTGTAGGCACTTCAGTCCCGTTTCAATCACAGACCATTTGGATGAATCAATCATTACTGGTACGCGACAAATATCTGGTTCTGTTGCCACCATGCGTAAAAACTGCTGCATGACCTCTGCGGACTCAAGCAGCCCTTCGTCCATATTCACATCGATAATCTGTGCGCCGTTCTCTACTTGCTGGCGAGCCACATTCAGCCCGGAATCGTAGTCGCCTTCTTTAATCAATCGTAGGAATACGGCAGACCCTGTGACGTTGGTGCGCTCACCTACATTAACGAACAACGATTCTGAATTGATATTGAAGGCCTCAAGACCTGATAGACGGCAGGCTCTGGGAATTTCGGGTATCTCACGAGGTGTCGTGTCTTTTAATATATCGGCGAATGCGCGAATGTGATCTGGGCCTGTTCCACAACAGCCACCTACAATATTCAAGTAACCGGCGTCGGCCCAGGCACCAATTTCAGAGAGCATTTGGTCTGGTGTTTCGTCGTAGCCACCAAAGGCGTTCGGTAGGCCAGCATTTGGGTGAGCACTGATGAACGTATCAGCGATACCCGAGAGTTCTGCAATGTGGGGCCGCAACTGGTCGGGTCCTAGCGCGCAATTAAAGCCAATGGACACAGGCTTAGCATGACGCACAGAATTCCAGAATGCTTCAACGGTTTGTCCTGAGAGCGTACGGCCAGATGCATCTGTAATGGTGCCGGATATCATAATTGGTAGGGTTAATTTACGATCGTCGAACACGCGTTTGATCGCAAAGATGGCAGCCTTTGCGTTGAGCGTATCGAACACGGTCTCTATCAGAATAATATCGACTCCACCGTCGATCAAAGCACTACACGCCTCGTAGTAAGTCGCATCCAGATCTTCGAAACTAACATTGCGAAAACCCGGGTCGTTGACATCGGGTGAAATCGATGCTGTCCGATTGGTGGGGCCAAGCACTCCGGCAACGAATCGTGGTTGCGTAGGGTCTGTCTCCATTATCTCATCAACGCACCCACGAGCAAGTCTTGCACTCTCGTGATTAAGCTCACGCACCAATGATTCCATGCCGTAATCGGCCATTGATATCGAATTGGCGTTGAATGTGTTGGTTTCGATGATGTGCGCACCCGCTTGCAGGTAGTCGCTGTGAATCTTCCTAATTACGTCAGGTTGGCTCAGCGTGAGCAGATCATTGTTACCTTTAACGTCGGATGGCCAGTCTGCAAACCGTTCTCCTCGGTACTCAGTCTCCCCAAATTTGTGCTGTTGGATCATGGTGCCCATGGCGCCGTCGAGAATCAGAATTTGTTCACAGAGGGCTTTGCGCAGACGTTTCTCTGAATCAGAGGAGTTGTCGGGACTAGCTTTAGGCTGTTTCATGGGGTTTTATTCTGTCTCGTGGTCTATTTGATTGAATCGCGAAGTGGCCAGAATGGAGTTGTACTGTCTTGAACATGCAGATGTAATGCCGATATAAGTATATCATTATATGTTGATTTTCACCTGAGGATTAGCTGGAAGAGTGCTTTGATCAGAAACTGAAAAGCATCAGCACGGTTATGAAGCGGCAGCATTACTGCTGATCCGGTTCAGTCATGACAGGTGTTGACATGAGGACTGCAAACATTCGTGATAAAAAACAAACACTTGTTTATATCGAGTCTTCTGAAGCCAGCGGCCACGCTATTTTTCGTATCTGCTGCAAACTCGAATAGTCAGGAAGTATGAGTCTACGAAAATATCGGTGTAGGAATGATGAAGTGCTATTTGTCGCAGAGCCCAGATTGCACGTACGCGCCTGCGGATCTTTGATCACACGACGCTTTGTGCCTAAGTTGCTCATAAGCCGGCATAGTCAATATTCGATTTGAATTAATCATTCTCGGCCATAGTACTAATGACCGATTTTATCTGCCCAAGCGTCAAGTGCGAGTTTTGGATTTGAAGTTTCTACTTTTACGGATTTTAACTCGTCAGTAAGGCGGGTCTAAATTACACAGGCAAATCAGAACGATGTATCGTACTTGCCACCGCATTGAAACACTGAGAGAACAGTTGATGGAAAAGAGCATTTTTACATATATCTGGAAATACTCGAAGAGAAATCAGCTCATTCTATTGATGGTCACTATGCTGACATTTCCGATTTTGTATGTATCGCTTGAGCTGCCTAAGCGCATTATCAATGATGCGATCGGTGGCTCTAATGAAGGTGTGGTTCTCCTGGGGGTTGCTCTCACTCAGGTTCAGTTTCTACTAGTTTTGTGCGCCGGATTTCTTTTCGCAGTTCTGGTGAACGGGTTATTGAAGATGCGGTTAAACACTATGAAAGGTGTGCTCGCTGAGCGATTATTGCGACGATTTCGTTATCAACTTCTAACCCGTATCCTGCGTTTTCCAAGGCCGTATTTTCGAAATACGAGCCAGGGTGAGTTGGTTTCAATGGTGACATCAGAGGCTGAACCATTGGGTGGAATTATGGGGGACATGTTGTCTCAGCCGATACTTCAAGCGGGTCAGATGCTCACAATTCTGGTGTTTCTTTTCGCTCAGAGTGTCTGGTTCGGATTGGCCGCAATTGCCTTGATACCGCTACAGGCGTGGCTCATTCCTATATTGCAGCGTCAAATCAATGTGCTTAATAAGGGGCGGATACAAGAGGTTCGTAAACTTGCAGCCGATATTGGTGAGACTGCAGCAGGGGTGACTGATATTCGTATCAATGGTGGAGTGCGATACAGAATGTCACTGTTTTCCAACCGATTAGGGAACCTGTACGACATTCGTTTTGAAATTTATCAAAAGAAATTTTTTATGAAATTTCTGAATAATTTTATCAATCAATTGACGCCATTCTTTTTCTATTCTGTTGGCGGCTATCTGGCCATCAAGGGGCACATAACTGTTGGAGCTCTGGTGGCAGCCTTAGCTGCTTTTAAAGATATGTCATCCCCTTGGAAAGAACTCTTGGCGTACTACAACACAACTCAGGATGTAGCCCTGCGATGGGAGGCTGTAACTGAACGTTTCGCGCCAAATTCTCTGGTAGAGGACAGTTTGTTTGAAGGCACTCCAGACGGAGTCTCCAGTTTAAAAGGTGATATCGAAATTAGTGATATCACTGTCCGTGATGACGAAGGTCAAATCGTGTTGGAGGATATCAGTCTATCGATACCACAGGGTGCTCGTGTTGCTGTCAAAGCTGACAATGAAACAGCGGCCTTGGCTTTCGCTGATCTGCTTACACGTGAAGTGATTCCACAACGTGGATCGGTCAAGTTTGCAGGGCAAGAATTGAACACGATACATCAAGCGACGCTGGCCAATTGCATTGGATATGCTCATTCCAATCCACATATCCTGCAGGGCACGCTGGGTGAGAACATTCTGCTGCCATTTAAAAATAAACCTATTCAGGAGATAGATGATTCTTCAGACATTGGCAGTTTTAGAGCAAATGCCGAGCTATCTGGCAACAGCATAGACCCGTTTGATACAGACTGGATTGATCCTATGGTTGCGGGTTTACAGTCTTCAGAGGATATTCGGGATTGGTGGTTTGAGTTGGTCCAGGCGATGGGGGGCGATGATTTCATGGTGCGTCGAACCTTACGTTCGAGGCTTGAGCCGGGTGGACATCAGAAACTGACTGATGCAATTGTACGATTACGGCCTGAGATTGCAAAGCGTCTAGCCAAGGCGGGCCTGGATGATGTTATTCATGGATTTCATCCTGACAAGTTCAACCCGGTCTCACCTTTGGGCAGCAATCTTCTTTACGCGATGCCTACCCGCATGTTGACGCAAGTGTCATTGTCACAAGATGACAACTTTGTTCGCATCATACGTGATCAGGGAATCGCAGACGAACTGATGCAAATGTCTGTGACGCTAATAGAGAACCTGACTGCAACCTTTGGTGATGATGGAACGGATCACCCACTTTTTCGGCGTTTGAATTTAGACGAAGAACTCTATCAACGCCTCGGTGCGATTATCAAGAAACGGCGTGAGGCTGGTGATACTAAGCTGCCATCTGAAGACTACGCATTGATGCTGACGGTACCGTTTGCGTTTTCGGCTGAACAGATGGGCCCAGCCTTCAGCGAGACCTTCAAGGAGCGTGTACTGCAGATCCGTAAGGCAAGCGCAACTCAAATGGTGCAAGAATTAGGCGAATTATTCGACACCATCAATCCACAAAAATACATTCCAGTGATGACTGTAATGGGAAATGCAATATTTGGTCGAATCTCGAGAATGGCTGGCGCGCGGGAGAATATGATCGAGGATATTGTCGTTCAAGTTTTGAGTGAAAACGGATTACGCCGGTTGGCTGCAGAATCCATTTACGATATGGTGACATCATCAGGTGGTGATAATCTTCCAGTCATTTTTAGGGAGCGTGTGGCATTCAGTCGGGCAGCTATCAAGAAGCCGGATATTTTGATCCTTGCAAATTCTCTTGCCAGCCAGGATAGCGAAACGCGTGATCTAATGAGGGAAAGTGTTAGTAAACTGATGCCTGATACAACTCAAATTTACATTGAGAGCCAATTCTTAAACCCCGAAAATTACGATATGTTTGTTGAGATTGTTGACGGGAGGATTGACGGTGGTGTCCGGCAAGAAGCAGCAAACGATACCGATGCTAGCCAAGATCTTAATCGCAAAATTGAGGAGATCGCAAAAACTGAGTTGTTTGGCGGACTTGATCGAAAGCAACAGCGGCTACTCGCATTTGGCGCTCAGTGGTACAAAGCGGAACCCGGCCAGAAAATATTTGTCGTGGGTGATGAAGCCGATGCGGCCTACCTGTGCATCAAAGGTTTGGCCGGGCTGTACTGGACGACAGACGACGGTGAAAGGCGTTTAGTATCAGAAGTAGTTCCAGGGCGATTGATTGGAGACTTATCCGTTATTATGAATGAGCGACGTCCTCTGGATCTTGACGCTATAGAAGACAGTATGTTGTTACGTATTGGCGCTCCTGAACTGATGGCAGTCATCGAGAGTGACGCGATGGTGGCCTCCAGTCTTATGAAGTCGGTGGCCGAGAATATGATGGGCACAGTAAAGACGTTGCGTTCAATGCGAACGTACTCGATGGAGCGGGGAGTGGATTTCTCTGATTTTAATGTCAAGTAAATAAGTAGATGAATCAATAATGCCTTTAGTAGCACTCACTACTGGGTAAGAAAGTTACAAGCGGATGAAGTACAACGATGATGGAACAGGTTGGTTTTAGAATGCAGATGAATGAAGGTCAGGCGCTGGAATATCGCCGCCGTCATGATGAGATTTGGCCTGGGCTTGTAGCTCTGCTCAAAGATGCAGGCGTTTCAGACTATTCGATTTTTTTGCACGAAGATACCAACAGCCTGTTTGCGGTGTTGCGCCGCACTCAAAATCATACGATGGACAGCTTGCCATTTGAGCCCGTTATGCAACGATGGTGGGCTTATATGGCAGATATCATGGCCAGTGACGAAGGCAATGAACCCATCATAGAGCCGTTAGAGCGTGTATTTCACTTAGCGTGAAGGTGAAGGTGATGGTGAAGGTGCTCTTGCCAAAGTACTGCATAGCGGTTCAGTTTACGACGCCGCTGTGAGTCCAGCTCCACACAGGTGTTCTCTGGGGGCTTGTCTGGCGTGCTTATCAGCATGGCAGCGCCCACACTAGTACCAGTTTCGGATCCACTGATCATTACCGGCCTGCTGCTCACAGCCGCGAGCATCTGTGCGAAGTGTTGATCATGCGCCAGAGGGCCTTCGATGAAGGTAGGGCCGTTAGCTCCAATCAACTTCATGCATTCGTGAGTCATTATGGCAAGATAAAAAGCAACGGCGCAATCACGAATTCCTGCCTCTTCGTTAGGCGTGCCTATCCACCGTTTTTGTAAGTTTGGGTAGGGGCCAGTGTTAGTTACAACAGAGGGCATGAGCATAGGTGGTGCGTCAGTATTGCCCAGAAGGCTCTCTACACTCTGTTCACTGATCGGTGAAGACACGTTCAACAGATCACGTTCTCGGCCACCCATGAACCGTGCTGATGGAACGCTTTGTCCCTTAGCATTGACGTTGAGTAAGGTGTCTTTTGTTTCGTCTAACATCGACGATAGCCCTCCCATCGCCATAACAATAAACCATGTGCCGGTTGATACAACCGAAAACGGAGTAGTTTGCGTCATCAAGTGGGGTACTAATGATGCGTTTGAATCATGAATTCCCGTGTACACAGGAGTCGTTGTTGGTAACCCTGTTTTTTGTGCGACATCAGGCAATAACGTACCGCTAAGCTCGCCTGAATGCTTTGTAGGCGGCATCAGAGCGCGCCAATTCATGTCATCGAGAAGCTTGGAGTAGCACTGATTAGCAGGCTCGTAAAGATCAGTGTGACACCCTAGCGACGTGACATCGTTATGCCGTTCACCCGTAAGCTTGAACGTCCAATACTGAGGCCATGTCAGAATCGTTCGGACTGTGGCAAACTGCTCTGGGAAGTTAGATTGTTGCCAATACAATTGAGCGCCAATATTCAAGCCTCCCGGTAGAGTAGGTGAACCGGTATCGGCGAACGGTGGTCGATAGTGAGAATAGCCAGTTCGTGTCTCGTCAACACCTTTGAACTCATAATCGAGTACAGGTAAGGCTAGCTGACCTGATGCGTCAATTAGAGCAGCGGTTGCACCATGTGTTGTCACAATGATCGCATCAATCTGTTGCATTTGAGCAAGCACACTTAACGATTCAACGATAAATGCCTCAATAACGAGATGATCAAGGCTGGGGTATAGGGTGTCTGAATTGACGGGTGCAGCCTGCTTTATCACCTCAACTTCGACGGCCAAAGCGGTATCAACCAAAGCGATCTTAGAATTAGTTTTACCAAGATCTATAACTGCAACAAAGCGTGCCATAGGCTTAACGCGACGCTCTTTGCCGAGTGCGCTTAATCACGATGGGCAGAGCGATGACAGTAATCAATAACAGACCAACAAAAATTGACATGACAATTCCTGGCACGTTGAGCAGGCCTAGACCAAAAGTTACCATTCCCATAACAATCGCTGCAATGAAAACGCCCAGTATGGTTCCTGAACCACCCAGAATATTGACGCCACCCAGAACGACCATTGTGACAATTTCCAATTCCCACCCCACGGCTATGGATGGGCGCGTAGAGCCCAGACGTGAAGTTAGGCATACAGCGGCAACAGCTGACATGATACCGGTGAGGACAAAAAGAATAAACTTTACTCGAGAAACTCGAATTCCAGAAAACAGCGCTGCCGTTGGATTGTTACCGATGGCCAGTGCACTACGGCCAAACGATGTTCGGTGTAACAACAAATAGAAAAGTAAGGCTACAGAGACAAATAGCACCATTTCAAACGTGACGACCCACCATACATAGCCTTGGCCGAAAAATGCAAATGATTCAGGGTATCCAGAGTAGGCTTTATCACCCAAGATGATGTAAGCGATTCCTCTGAATAATGACAACGTTCCTATTGTTACAACGATTGAGGGTAATCCTAGCCCGGCCACTAGAAAACCATTAAAAGCACCACAGGCTGCACCTACAAAAAGAGCGATTAACACTAACGCAGGGGTATCGAACCCCAGCTGTACTGCGAAGCCCATACACGTCGACACTAGCGCCATAATGGAGGCTACCGATAAATCAATCTCACCTGAAATAATCACTAAAGCCATAGCAAACGCTATCATGGCTTTTTCGGTGAAATTAAATGTAGCGTCCGATAAATTCCAAGCGTCGAGGAAATATGGGGAGGCTTGAACATTGAGAAGAAATATCAGTATCCCTACACCTAGTAGCAAGAACTCCCAGCTGGCCACGATACGTATGAATGGACTGCGCAGCCGGTCTGGAATTACTGCACCCTCATTGGGCTTAGCCTTACTCATGTCTGCTCAGCCTGTTTAAGAATAATACGCCCAACACGACGTTCGGAACGTGCGTTGAAGATCACCGCAATGATGATGGCAGTGCCCGATATAGCTTGTTGCCAGAACGGCGAAATGTTTATAACTGGCAGTGCGTTTTTGATCACCCCTAGAAAGAGAGCACCTAGTACCGCACCAGCAACCGAGCCTGTACCGCCTGCAATGGAGATACCACCAATAACGCAGGCAGCCACAACATCCAATTCAAAACCAGCTGCAATATCCACATACGCAACCGCATAACGGGATACCCAGAGATAACCTGCAATTCCTGATAAAGCGCCAGATAGAACGAACGCGTTGAAGCGAGTCCGGCCTACATTGATTCCCGTATACACCGCTGCATTTGGATTTCCACCCACTGCATAAAGGGCTCTGCCCATAGTTGTCCTGTTGAGCAACACATACAAGCAGGCAATACTCGTCACTGCCGCCCAGGAGAGGGCAGGAACACCTAGCACAGTGAGCCTGGGCAAGGCTTTGAAGGCAGGACTCATCTCATGTGCATTCACCCATTGTCCATCTGAGATGAGAAAAATGATTCCTCTAAAAATAGTAAGCGTACCAAGCGTTACCACAATGGGTGGTATATCCAGCTTCCAAACTAAAAGCCCGTTAATGCTGCCGAGTAATGCTCCCAACACTATCGACATGAGAACCAACATCGGTATGGGAATGCCGGGGACGGCCGCATTAAGCATTGAGGTGCACATTCCCACGAGCGCCAAATTAGATGCCACCGACAGGTCAATGCAACGTGTGAGGATGACCGCCATTTGCCCAAGAGCGAGAATGATTAAGATTGATGTGTCGTTAAATACATTTAATAGTGAGCTTGCTGACGCGAACGCTGGGAATCGTATATAGACAAGCACTATCAGAGCTAGCAACGCTAATGCGAGTAGAGCATCACGTGAAAAATTAACGGATCTCATAGGACACTTGCCTCATCAATGCCCGCTGCAGATCGAACCAATTTTTCCGGCGAGACCTGCTGTTGATCAATTTCAGCCACTTGGCGCCCTTCACGCATGACGATAATCCGGTCAGACATACCGATAATTTCAGGGATCTCAGATGACACCATGATTACTGCCAACCCCTGAGAGGCAAGTTCACGCATGAATGTGTGAACGGCGGCTTTAGATCCTATATCAATCCCTTTTGTGGGTTCATCAAGAATAATGACCCGAGGTTGGGTCGCCAACCATTTAGCAATGACCACTTTCTGCTGGTTGCCACCAGAGAGCTCTCCTACACTTTGATCGAGCGCTGCGGCCTTTAACTCCAGGCGATGTGTGTATTGACGTGCCAGAGCATACTCGCGGGCCACTCGGACAAAGCCCTTGTTAGATGTCAGTTTTAAGGACGGCAGGGCGATGTTGTCCACAATAGGAAGTGCTGTGATGGCACCTTGGGTGCCTCGATCTTCCGGTACGTACACTAACCCGTGTGCAATTGCATCGGCAGGGCTTTTCGGTGTCAGTTGATTTCCATTAATGAACAGCGTGCCGGCACTTGGGCGAGTGATGCCAAATAGGGCCTGCATAAACTCACTACGACCTGCGCCGACCAAACCGTAGAAGCCTAATATTTCTCCGCGATGTAACGAGAAATTAATATCGTCAAATTCCGTGGGATGAGAATACCCTGCCACCTGAAGAACAGACTCACCGAGTTCGTTGGTTCGAGGTGGAAAAACACTACCGATAGATCTGCCAACCATCAGCTCCACCAAACTGTCAGAGTTGGTTTCCTCAATTTTTCCGGATTCTACTAACTCACCATCACGAAACACGGTATAGCGATCCGCGACACGAAATATCTCATCGAATTTGTGGCTAATAAATAAAATAGCTTTGCCATCAGATTTGAGCTGCTCCACCAGTAAATACAGTTCTTCTATTTCCTTGTGAGACAAGGCTGCGGTAGGCTCATCCATTATCACCACACGTGCATCGATGGATAATGCTCGGGCAATTGCCACCAAGTGTTTGTTCGCAATGCCCAGGTCTCTTAACAAGGTTGATGGCTTGACCGTCGAGCCAATACGATTCAGCAAAGCTGCTGCATCATCGTTCATTTTTTTCCAGTCCACCAGACCAAATCGCGTTCGTGGTGAGTGGCCTATGAAAATGTTTTCAGCTACTGAAAGCTCATCGAACAAAACAGTTTCTTGATGAATCGCGGTAATGCCGTTATGTGCCGCATCGATGGGCGTTGAAAGCGATACGGGCACCCCATCCAACTTGATGACACCTCCATCGGGTTGGTAGATACCCGTTAGTAGTTTAACAACAGTGGATTTGCCGGCACCGTTCTCTCCGACCAGTGCGGTAACTTCACCTGCAAACAGATCAAGTGATACTGACGATAGTGCACGCACACCCGGAAAATCTTTAATGATTTCGTCCAGTGAGAGCACAGGGTTTGGCGATAAAATGGCGGAAGAGGGCAATTCGGTGGGCTCCAGCAGACACGCATTAGGGGTCGTGAGTTAGCGTCGACCCAGTTACCGGTCGACGCTATGCGTTATAGGCGTCCTAGAAAATGTCTTTGAAGTCGTTGACATTAGATGCGTCATAGACAAATGGATCAGACATGGCACCATCCAGTTCATCACCCAAAGTCACCGAGCCAAGACGACCCATTCCAATCTGGCCACCGGCAGTAGCTGTGGCCTCACCCTTGGCTAAATTATAGGCAATCATCGTAGCGGCATATCCCAAATCGATAGGGTTCCATATCGCGAATGACTTTGACGCACCCGATTCGACATGACCAGCCATTTCTGAAGGAAGACCAAGACCTGTTACTAAAATTTCTCCAACCTTGCCTGCATCAGAAACCGCCTGTGAGGCTGCTACGATCGCAACCGTGGAAGGCGCAATGATGGCTTTGAGGTTAGGGTGGGAAGACATGAGGCCTTGAGCTTCACGGTAACTTTTGTCAGACAAATCATCGCCGTATACGGTAGCTACGACATTAATGCCTGCGTAGTTGCCAACCACCTTGTTCATCTCTTCAATCCAGATGTTTTGGTTTGTTGCAGTAGCAGATGCGGATAAAACAGCAACATCGCCACCCTCAGGCAAGTGATCAGCTGCCATCTTGACAATCATGTTGCCAATTAGAGGATTTGAAGATGGGTTCAAATGCATTTGACGTCCTTCAGGGGCGACACCTGAATCCCATGAAATGACAGTGATTCCACGACTCATCGCCTTTTTAAGTGAAGGAACCAGTGCATCTTGATCATTGGCAGATATAGCAATCGCATCCACTTTCTGAGCGATTAGGGAATTGATTACTTCAATTTGTCCTTCAGCCGTTGTATCTGTTGGCCCGGTGTAGATAATCTCGACGCCGCCTAGCTCAGCAGCTGCTTCCTCCGCACCCTTGGCTGCTGCTTCAAAAAAGCCTATACCTAAGGCTTTTACGACAATCGCGATGCGCATATCATCAGCTTGCGCTGAGGACATTGCCATGGTGCTACCCAATACAGCGGCAGCTATTAATGACTTTGTTATTTTCATAGCGTTAGACTTCCTTTGGTTGTAGTACAGCGAATTACTGTGGTGGTTTAAACAAACTCAGCCGGTGTTTGCTGCAGTTTTAACGTCGGCAACAACTACTTTCACACCGGCTGCTTCAAGCATATTCACCGACGCATCAGCAATGCTATCGTCAGTAATAAGT
>JBLIIE010000107.1:0-17844 GCA_047634635.1 Granulosicoccus sp.
CTGTCAATGGAGGCCCGCATGACACTGTGCAATCTTTCTATTGAAGGTGGTGGTCGATTTGGAATGATTGCCCCAGATGCAACAACACTAGCCTATGTTGAAGGCCGGCAGTTCGCTCCGACACAAACACAATGGTCTGCAGCGAATGCCCAATGGCAAGAGCTGCACACAGATGAACATGCAAAATTCGATAAAGACGTACAGCTTGATGCAAGCTCCCTTGCACCCGTAGTCACCTGGGGCACCAGCCCAGAGCAAGCAGTACCGGTTGATGCATTTATACCAGCCCTAGCAGATATGAAGCCCGAACAAGCTGATGCAGCTCGATCCGCGCTGGAATATATGGGACTGGACGCAGGCCAAATGATTGAAGGCATATCTATCGATCAAATTTTTATCGGCTCCTGTACCAATGCTCGTATTGAAGATATTCGTGCAGCTGCGGCTGTTTTATACGGGCGCAAATCCAAGGTACCCGGGTTAATCTCTCCTGGTTCTACTGCCATAAAGGCCCAAGCGGAGCGCGAAGGGCTCGATCGTATCTTTATAGATGCCGGACTGGAATGGGCTTCATCCGGCTGCTCCTCGTGCGTGGGTATGAACGGAGACACTGTTGCATCCGGGAAACGATGTGCATCCACCACTAATCGAAATTTTCGGGGACGACAAGGAAGAGGCTCGCGCACTCATCTGATGTCACCCGCGATGGTTGCGGCTGCCGCCGTGGCAGGCAAAATTGTTGATGTTCGTAGGATAAGTAAAATCGGTGCTACGACATGAGCGGCTGGTCGGAGCACACAGGAATCGCTGTGGGCCTACCCATAGACAACATTGATACAGATCAATTAATTCCTGCACGGTTCATGTCTCAACCGCGCTCAGACGGCTACGGTGATTTCTTGTTTTATGACGTTAGACGCGAAAGCAACGGCGAACTTGATCCAGAGTTTGTCCTTCACAAACAAACATCCGCAACCGTACTGATAGCAGGAAGAAACTTCGGGATTGGCTCATCAAGAGAAGCTGCTGCCTACGCTCTACTGGATGCCGGATTCTGTGTGGTTGTAGCCTCAAGCTTTGGCGATATCTTCGCAGCCAATGCGGTAAACAACGGACTGTTGCCAGCACAGGTTGAGAGCCATACTATTCATGAACTGCAACAATTTGTCGGCTCTGATGCTGTGCCCTGCACGATCAGTTTATTGGACTCAACCTTAAGCATTGGTGTTAACACTTTTCCCTTTACGCTGGATGAATCCTGGCAAAAAAAGCTTATTAGCGGTTGGGATGATATTGATCTGACGCTTGCTGAATCCAAGCGCATAGAAGATTTTCGAACACGTTATTTTGAGGGTGCACCCTGGGCTTTGCCTAGTCCAAACACGGCGAATGAGCATGGGTGATTCTCTCAAACATCAAACTCTTTTTCACAACCAGCTTTGCGCTGGTACAAATGACGTACGCTTATCGCGTTCAACACTGCACAAGGCAATACAACTTTGACCTTGAAATTTTGGAGAAACACTATGAAGAAGTCTGTTTTAAATGGATTACTGGCGGGGACATTTCTGCTGGCAAACGTTGCCCACGCAGAAGATACCATTAGCGCGGTTCATGCTTTTCCTGAAACTTTGATTTATACCAAAAGTTTTTTAGCCTTTGTAGACAAGGTTAATGAAGCTGGCAAAGGTGTGGTACAAATCGATGTCCGTGGTGGCCCAGAAGCCATAGGCATGTTCCAGCAACCTGATGCTGTACGCGACGGAATCGTAGATATGGTTTATACACCAGGCAGCTTTTATGGCGGAACCGTTCCGGAAAAAGATGCCATGGTTGCCTCAAACCTGACAGCTGTAGAAACACGCAAGAACGGTGGCACAGAATTAATGGATCAGATCCACCAGGAAAAGATGGGTGTTAAGTATCTGGGCTGGTTTGACAGTGGTGTTTGCTACAACCTGTGGACACGAGATGCACCTGCATTTGACGATGCTGGAAATCTGAAAGTCGAAGGTTTAAAACTTCGTGGCAATGCCGTTTATAACGCATTTTTCGCCAACTATCTGAACGCACAAGTCATCAACCTGCCCACTGGTGAAGTCTATTCTGCGTTACAGCGTGGCGTAGTTGACGCGACAGGCTGGACGCAGATCGGTTTGATTGATCTTAAATGGAATGAATTTCTTAACTATCGCATTGAGCCGTGCTTTTTCTCCACAGACTTGGGCGTTGTCGTCAACATGGAAAAGTGGAACAGCTTAAGCGATGAATCCAGAAAGATTCTCCAGGATGTTGCCATTCAGCACGAAATAGACAGTGTGATTGCCTTACGCGGAAAGCGTGATGAAGACTTCACAGCTCTGGATGCTGCTGGTATGACAGTGGTTACGCTTGAAGGTGAAGCCAAAGCAAACTATCTTGCTGCTGCCCGTGATAAGACCTGGGAGCGTATGAAAGGTCTTATGGCTGAAAGCCCACAGGGTGATGGAAACTATGACAAGCTGATTGAGCTGTTCTATGACCAGTCAGCAAACTAGTAGCCGCTGAGTTTCCTGGAGCCTTATACATGACACAACTGACCCGAAGCTATACCGCCATGCTTTACGCCATGGCGGGAATAGCAGGAGCAACGCTAGTTTGGTTGATGCTATCGGTCATTTTGTCTGTCGTCATGAGAAATGCAGGGATTCAACCTTTCGCCTGGTTGTTTACTTCCGCCGAGTATGGTCTGTTGTATATGACCATGCTCGGTGCTCCCTGGTTAGTTAGAGAGAAAGGCCATGTTCACATTGAGCTGGTCACAGCCATATTGCCTCCGGTATTGAGACAAATTGTCAGTCGACTTGTTGCCCTTCTATGTGTACTTGTCTGCCTCATACTCGCATGGAAGGGACTACAACTTTGCTTGTCAAACATAGAGCGCAATGACTTTGACGTTCGCGCCTATTATTTTCCACGCTGGTTACTCACAATCTGTTTTCCCCTGAGTTTCGGATTTATGGTGATTGAATTTTCCCGATTTGTGTTTGGTAAAGAGCTCCTTCATTCCGGTGAAGCAGGGATACACGAATAGTGGAATGGTACGAAGCATTAGCCCTGTTGCTGGGCACCATAATTGTATTGATGGCTATCGGCATGCCGGTGGCATTTGCATTTCTTGCGGCCAACATTATCGGCGCCTGGATTTTTATGGGTGGCGAACGAGGTATCAGTCAACTACTCAATAACGGTCTGGGATCTTTAACCAAATACGCCTTGGTCCCGATACCCTTATTCTTGTTGATGGGAGAAATATTTTTCCATACCGGGCTTGGCGGTCGTATGTTTAACGCCATCGATAGGCTGCTGGGAAGACTACCGGGAAGACTAAGTTACGTTACCGTTATTGGTGGCACAGCGTTTTCCACGCTGTCGGGTTCGTCAATGGGCTCTACCGCCCTGCTTGGATCGCTAATGGTCCCGGAGATGAATAAGCGCGGGTATAAGAAACACATGAGTATCGGCCCTATACTGGGAACCGGTGGCCTTGCGATAATTATTCCACCTTCTGCACTCGCAGTTTTACTGGCAACGCTTGCTCAAATTGATGTAGCAGCCTTACTTATAGCTGGCGTTATACCGGGCCTGCTACTCGCATCGTTCTATATTGCAATGATAGCGCTTCAAACCCGTTTAGACCCGTCAGCAGCTCCTGCTTATGAGGTCGAGTTCTTATCACTACCTGCACGTTTGAAATTATTACTAACAGATGTTGTACCCATGGTTAGCGTCATGGTGCTTATCATTATATTAATGATCAAGGGTATTGTGACACCATCAGAAGCAGCAGCATTCGGCGCATTAGGTGTATTGATACTTGGAATAATTTATCGTTGCCTGTCATTGGATGTACTCAAGAAATCGATAACAGGTACGTTGCGAGTCACGTTAATGGCGTACCTCATCGTCTTCGGCTCAGCCACTTTCAGTCAACTGCTCGCGTTCTCTGGTGCATCCAGAGGCCTAATTACTTGGGCAACAGGCTTTGATCTTGATCCACTGGCCATGCTGCTGGTCATGTTCTGCGTGTTGTTGATGCTGGGCATGTTCATGGAGCAAATTTCCATGATGCTTCTGACCGTTCCTATTTTCTTTCCATTAGCTCAAACCCTAGGCTTCGACCTTATATGGTTTGGTTTGATCATGTTGCTGGCGCTGGAAATCAGCTTTACAACACCTCCATTCGGATTGCTGCTCTTTGTCATGAAGGGAGTCTCACCACCGGACACCACCATGCGTGAAATCTATCTGGCAGCCATGCCGTTTATTGGCTGCTCATTGTTGTTGGTAGCACTGCTAGTGGCCTTCCCACAGATTGCGTTGTGGTTGCCTTATTTGGGATAGACAGGCTCACTTATTCTCTGGTGGCGATGAAGCTACCAACACTGAGCTAATGCATTGGCAGCTGACCAGAATGCACTATATGTATATCCTTATTTTAGAGCATCTGGATTTCGCCTAATGCATTGTCAAAGGCATCATGTACATGTACGAAAAAACACTTTGGTTGCAAGCAATCAAGTGCGCCCTTCAAAGAAACTAATAACCACCGATGTATCCGCCATCTTTGCTACAGGATTATTGGCACGTTGTTCGAGTAGTGATAGCACTGCGCTGCCAATTGATGGTGACCCTGGTACACCTTCAACGGGCGCCACCGGACCGTTTACCGGCGGCATCGAAGCCGCACCACCCTTTGGCCACTAAAGCGGGTGCTGTTGTGACTGAAGCAGGTGGAAACGCGATCGATGCTGCTGTTGTTGCACAGTTTGTGTTGAATGTCGTTGAACCAACCTCGTCAGGGATTGGCGGACGCGGCTTCATGGGCGTTTATTTGGCAGGAGGCCAAACCTTCTATATTGACTCACGAGAATAGGCACCAGCGCCGGCGACTCCTACTCAATATTTGACCTGCAAAGCAAATTCGAATTGTATCAGTGAAGAAACGCCTGCCGATGTTATCGGTGGCCGCAGTTTCACTAATGTTGCAGCTAATGTTATCGGTTCGATTCAAGCGATATTCATTGATGAGAATGGTCAGGTATTCAGCGGTGCAGATAGTCATCGTGCTGGGAATGTTGTAGGCCTACCGCGCCGGTATCCTAATAAGATACTTTCCCGACGCTGTTTCCTTCTGCCGCGTACACCGCCATCAACGCCCGGTGCCGGACCGCCCCACAGATGAAAACAGATTAGCCGCGCCTCGGATCATTCCTAGCAACTGGCTATAATCCACACGACGAGCCTGCTCGTCTGAGGCTCCAGTCATCAGTATGGTAATCGCAGTGGCGTTAGGGCGCCGCGCCGGCAATAAAAATATCCAGAATACTTCGTTCTGACAGACGTTGTTCAAGCGTCAATTCAGCTTCGAAACGCTGAAGATCATCACGTGTCCTAATTGGCTCAGTATTAAAATTGGACATCTCTGCACCTTCCAAAACATCTTAATTAGGAATTATTTTGGCGTGGGAAGATCTATGTGGATATAGAGATCAAGTTACAGAGCAAAGCCAACGCCGGTATGTATGCCTACCGCACTTCACTGACAACTTTAGACAAAGAGTACCTGAATTCCTACGCTGATACTAGAAGGATGCAAAGCGCTTTATTGAATATGGGAATTATCGAAAATCGTGTTCTCAACAACCCAGGTATGTTGATTTCGGTGTTGTAGACTATGTGATTTCGTCTGATTGGCTGTACCGTAACTAATACGTCTTCTCAGACAATCCGAATGTCTGATGACAGCGACTCAGACGAAATACTGATACCGATTAATGGTTTGCAAAAAAAAGAACGTTAGGCACTAACGGATTCACACGAAGATGCCACTCTGCTAGACAGTAGACAAAGGATCAAGCAGCTTCAATGCATTGAGTTGCTGCTTAGCACGGATTAGATTTTCCCCGTGAATCTGTACTGAGTAGTATGAGTCGCCTGCAAAGTGATCCTCAAGGAAACGCTCGCATTGCCATAAGCAACATCTTACTGCAGCTCTGCGTATTCGAGAAGACGTCATTGTTGTGTCATTGTATCCAGACTGCATTGCCAGTATAGCTTGTGCGCAATTGCTACTAGTAACGGCTAAGCATTGAATGTCTTCATTAAAACTACATGAGTTTTTGGTCAGGTAAGAGCACTCTGAATCGATCTCATTGGCTACTTCATCAGATGATAACCAAGCTCGCAGTAATTCACCCAGGTCAAGTGCTGAGTCTCCTATGCCGATGGTGTCAAAATCTATCAGTGTCAATGAACCATCAGGCTTACGAATAAAATTTGATGGCTTGGCATCCCGATGCACAACTACGTGAACAGTGTGCAATTCGTTGCTTATGTCGATATATATTTTTTTGTACTTAGCCCAGTCATCAACAATGCCACGTTCTTCAAAAGTCATTCGAGTACTCTGGTTAAGTAGATTTTCAACTGACACGGTAGCCTCACCTGACCAGGGATTAACGCCGGTGAAGTTTGTTTGTTCAAAATCGGCAACTGATATGGATTGGTGAAAATGACTTAGCGCGCTTGCCATAACCTCAAACGATAACAAGGACAGTTGTGCTGTCATGTCCTCGCCTAGAATATAAGGTCGACGAATCCAATCTCCAGTTTCGGTGTGCAGCACACACCCGCCAGTTGCGGGCCATGAAAGCAGTTTGGGGCTTATCGACGCAGGAGCTAGCACATTGTTAATCAGATTTTCCAGCGCTGATGAGTTCTTAATAACCCGAGGGTTAAGGCACTGGATAATGAATTGTGCGTCTTCCGTTTGCACCCGATACACATCGTGTATTCGTCCTTGCATCGATCGCGTGAATTGCATCGACGTATATACTGTCACTCCACCGGTTCGGCACAAGCTATGCAGTTGTGAGTGCAGATTAGAACTAACGAGGGTGTGCATTGCCAACGTTGATGATGGAGAAAATTAGATCTAGCAAATCAAGCTAGTGCTTGTCCTTCTGCGTCAAACAGGTGTAAGTGTGTGGGGTCCAATGCTAATCCAATGGATTGATCAGCCTGTATGGATGTATTGCCACTAATACGGGTCAAAAGTTGGCCAGCGCCCTCTACCTGAACATAAATAAAGGAGTCTGATCCCAGACGTTCGACGACCTCTACTGTTCCTTGCAAATGCCCTTCACCGCTCGCTACTGGTTGAACATGTTCTGGCCTTATGCCCAAATGGTGAGCTGAGGCGTGCCCACGTAGTTCAGGTAAATCGATAGTGTTCTGCGCATGAGTGAAGCTTAGTTGTCCCTGTTCTGCACTTACGTCAATCAGATTCATGGTCGGTGACCCGATGAATCTTGCAACGAATAGGTTTGCAGGTCTCTCGTAGAGCTCCATTGGGGTGCCAGTTTGCTGCACTATGCCATGATCCAACACAACAATTCGATCTGCTAATGTCAATGCCTCAACCTGATCGTGCGTAACATAGACCATAGTGCTGCCGAGTCGCTTATGGAGTTTGGCAATCTCCAGACGCATTTCCACACGCAGTGCTGCATCCAGGTTTGATAAGGGTTCATCGAATAGAAAAGCACTAGGATCACGAACCATTGCGCGCCCCATCGCAACGCGCTGCCTCTGGCCACCTGACAATGCTCGTGGCAATCGTGCCAATAGTTTTTTCAATCCGAGAATGCCTGCAGCATTGTCAACTTGTGCTTGCCGTGCCTCATTACCCTTACCCTGGATCTCCATCGAGAAGCCCATATTTCTCGCAACATCCATATGCGGATATAGAGCATAGGATTGAAACACCATGGCAATATCCCGAGCTCTTGGAGGCAGATCATTCATACGCTTGCCATCCATGCATATTTCGCCAGAGCTGATACTTTCCAATCCCGCAATCATTCGAAGCAATGTTGATTTCCCACAGCCGGATGGTCCTACCAGCACAATAAACTCACCCTCTTCAAATTGAAGATTTACATCCTTTATGACCTCTTCTTGATCAAAGCGTTTGTACAGATGGTTAATGTTAATTTGAGCCATCCTAGATACCCGTATGGAATCGTGAGGTGAAATTTTTGCCTGACACTGCACAATGAGCGAGCGAATACATCATCCTTTTACTGCCCCTGCCGTGAGCCCCTTTACCAAATAACGCTGAATGAATATAAAAAATAAACAGCTTGGCACTAGAGCGAGCATACCCGCCGCCATCATTTGTCCCCAATCCACTGAAAACTTAGAAACAAAAGTCAGCAGACCTACCGGGAACGTCATGCTTGAATTGGAGTTGATGAGCATCAGAGCAAATAGCAATTCGCTCCATGCAGCTGTGAAAATAAACCCTAAGGTTGCTGCTAGTCCAGGAAGGGTCAGTGGGAGGATAACTTTGCGAAGCGCTTGCAAGCGGGTGCATCCATCCATCATGGCTGCCTCGTCCAGGTCTTTAGGTATGCCGTCGAAAAACGATTGCATGAGAAACGTTGCGAACGGAATATTGAATGCCGTATAGACCACTATCAGGCTAGTGAGCGTATTTAACAATCCTAGCCCGGCAATGATTTTGTAGATTGGCGCTATGATCATCAACAGCGGAAACATCTGGGTTATCAGCAACAGGATTACTACGAGGGTTTTGCCACGAAATTGGAAACGTGAAAAAGCATACCCAGCAGCAGCTGCTATTACGGTAGTAATAGCAGCTGTACCCAGCGATACATACACGCTATTTCTGAAGTACACCAGAAAGTCAGAATAAAATATAACCTGACGGAAATTCTCGAGAGTCAAGGTACTTGGCCACAATGCCGTACCTTGTGTGTAGATAAGTTTCTCTGGAGTTATTGCAATCTTAAGCAGCCAATACAGTGGAAATAATGCGAATAGCACATAACACAGTACGGCAAGATATCGCCCAGTTGTCAGGATGCTTTTCATTGCTCAACCAGCTTAAGTGACTGACGCATGCGCAATAACACAGCGGCATACATCAACAACAGAATCAGCAGTACTACAGCGATGGCTGATGCATAACCGAAGTCAAGTTTTCGAAAAGCGGTGGTAAATATGTAGGTCGATAAGATTTGTGTGGAATTGGCGGGTCCACCGCCTGTCATGACAAAAATAAGATCAGCGAAATTTGCGATCCAGATTGCACGCAGCATCACCGTAATCATGATCATGGGAGCAAGAAACGGCAATGTGATTTTCACAAAACACTGCCAGCTACTTGCACCATCGATAGCTGCTGCTTCATAAAGATCACGGGGAATTGACTGAAGCGCTGCTAACAAAGTGATGGCGAAAAAAGGGATACCAAACCACACATTCGCGATGATAGGCCCCCATAATGCCGTGTCAGGGTCAGACAAAATATTGTACGGTTCACTGAGAATACCCAGTGCTGCCATCCAATGCGGTAACGGACCTATTATCGGGTTGAACAACCACGCCCAGATCAGCGCTGATAAAAAAGTTGGAACTGCCCACGGCAAGAAAACCAAGGCCTGTACAACCCTTCTGCCATGGAACCCGTGGTTTAGCAGCAACGCCAAACCCAGGCCAAGGAAGAACTGAAAGAAGACAGAAGCAATCGTCCAGTACGCTGTGTTTTTAAGAGATTTCCAGAATTTTGCATCGTCTTGCAAATTGCGATAATGCTCCAACCCTATCCATCCCGACTCGAACGGATTCAATAACGAGATAGCCTGAAACGAATAGGAGATGCCAATGATCAAAGGCACCAGCATAACCAGTGCTATTAGAATCAGAGTGGGTGACAGATAGACCCACGGCTCTGCCAACGCAATAAGACTGCTGCGCAATGATCTAGCTGACGATGAAGTGTTCGAGCGTTTCAGTGGTAATCCATCAGAGTTGGTCATGATGAGAGTTAAGATATGCCGCAGATCGAACGGTGAGACCAGCACAGCGCTGTGCTGGTCTCACCCTACGAACGGATTCAGCGTCATTGCCTGAGGCTGAATCGTTGCTTCCCTGGAAGGGCTACTGGCTACTCTTCCATTTAGCGTATTCTTCGGTTAAGAAATCAGCCCACTCCTTGGCAATGTCCTCAGCGGTACGCTGACCCAACAAAGCTTCTTGAGAGCTTTCCAGCGCAATTGAATCAGCGAAGAATCCGAATTTCTCCAGATAAGTAGGCATGATTGTGGGCACATATTCAGGGCTGTTCAGCTCCGTGAACCAACCTTCAAACTGCTCTGTTTGAAAGTACGGGTCTTGGTCAGCACCTTCGTGTATGGGTATGACACCAACACGTTGGGCCCAAATCTTGTTGCTATCGGGCGCAGACAGGTGAGCGACAAGATCCCAAGATTCGTCAGCGTAATCCGTATTCTTAAAGACTGACCACCCCGCGTAGCCTATGGTGGGAAATGCTTTACCGCTTGGTCCTACAGGCATAGGTGCAACAGCGAAATCTTCTGCATCCATGCGCTCGGCAATAGCGATTAGCGCATCAGGATCCTGATCTAGAAATGCACACGTTCCGGAATAGAAACCAGCAACAATTTCATTGAAACCCCAACTCACGGAATCTTTTGGCGCATACCCTTTTTGATACATGTCGATTAGAAATTGTATGCCCTCAATGGATCCGGGTTCATCCAGACGACTTTTACCGTCTTCGGTAAAAAATTCATTAGTGCCATTCATCGTGGCAGCAAACATGATCCAACCATTGAGCCCGCCGGGCCCACCACGCAGACAGTACCCGGATTTACCCGGTAGATCAGAAACCTTCATTGATGCGTCCATAAACTCAGCCATGGTGGATGGTGGCCCATCGACACCCGCTTCAGCCAGCAATTTTTTATTGTAAAAAAGAGCGCGCAAGTAGAAACCATAAGGAATCGTGTACATTGTACCGCCGGCATAGCGACCCATATCCAGGGACTTCTGCGTCAATGTAGAACCGTGTTCCCAGCCTTTGACGTTATCTTCCAAGGACATCAGCATATCGTTGCCCGCGTACAACGCTAACCAACGATCTGGCATCTCAACTACATCAGGGGTGTCACCGCCTGCAACCATGGTGGCAAATTTCTCAAAAGCCTGCCCCCACGGTAACGATACGATTTCAACCGTCACACCGGGGTTGGCCGCCTCGTATTCAGCCACCATGCCCTTGAGTGTTTCTGTCCGCTCGGGGCTTGTAATAACTTCCACCAACTTAAGCCTGGTGTCTGCCTGTGCAATACCACTTACTAGTCCAAGACTCACTATCAGCGACAAAACAGTGTTTGCCATAAGTTTTTTCATCAGGTCCATCTCCTATTTTGGATTTTTACGGTTAGGTCTTTACTGTTGTTTCTTATGTTTACTGCATCGCCGTTGATATGGCTGCTTGTAAGTCATCCCATAAATCATCGACGCCTTCCAGGCCAACGCTAAGACGCACCAGATTGTCTGGCACACCAAAACGATGCATGGAATTCTCAGCCTCGGCTTGCGCCAGGGCCACACGAGCTGGCAATGCCAAGCTCTCAAATCCGCCCCAGCTGACCCCTAATCTAAATAGTGTCAGTGCATTGCAAAAGATGCGGATATCCACGAATGGTGCGAATTGCACCGAAAACAATCCTGATCGTCCCAAAATCCCCGTTGCAGGATCGACCGTTACTGTATTAACACGCTCTACAGCTTCAAGTTTTTCGAGCCGTTCAATCAGTGTGTTAGCTGACTGCTCGTGCCGCTGCATGCGTGGTACCAGAGTGCGTAGCCCGCGAGTTAGTAGGAATGCTTCGAAAGGTGCGAGCTTTGCGCCTAGTAACGGCAGCGTTAAATCTCTAATGCGATGGATGATTTCCTTGTTTGAAACAACAACCCCTGCGACTGTATCCGAGTGTCCTGATATATATTTGGAAGCACTATGAAGTGATACGTCGATACCATGCTCCAGTGGGCGTTGGAAAACAGGTGTTGCCCATGAATTGTCGATGACGGTAATCGAGCCATGACGCTTTGCGTGCCTGGCAACGGCGGCAAGATTCAGTGTTTCAAACATCAAACTGTTGGGACTTTCCAGATACGCGACTGCTACGCCATCCAGCAATTCTGAATTGCTGTTAAATTCTTCCATAGAGTGATAACTGGTATCAATTCCAAACGGCCGTAGGATACGCTCAAACAAACGATAAGCATCAGGGTAGGTATGATTAACGCAGGCGATCCTATCGCCCGGTTTCACCAGCGCCAGCATTGTCGCCGCGATACCACCCATTCCAGATGCGAATGCGACTGCCGCTTCGGCTCCTTCAGCCTCGGCCATAGTCGATTCAAACGCTGCAACAGTGGGATTTTGTACACGGGTGTAGATGGCCTTGTTAGTGCGGCCTGCCATGCGGTCTTCGAATTCTTCGTAGCTATCGAAGGTAAACAGTGACGACTGTACAATAGGTGGTGTTACCGATCCGTTTGCGCCATCGAATGCTGCGCTGAATAGTGTCGCAAGCTTATCTGTCGCAGCACAACCTAGATCATCTGTAGGCTCGTTTTCAACTGGCATTGATGAACCCTCTAACCTCATCGTCCACTATCTGGGCGATGTGTAACATATGCTGAACAGCGTGTTCTGTGTCTCTGCCGATAACAGCATCTGCAAGCAGACCGTGCACAGGAATTGAGGACTCGCCCATCAGAGGTACTCCAAAAGGATCACGGTATATGCTGTGGAATACGTTGTGAATTTGTCGGCTGAGTTGGCCGAATAAAGGGTTACCGCAAGCATCGTGGATAGCTGAGTGAAAGAGCCCATCAACTTCGCGCCAGTCTTCTCCGCTGGCATGAATCTCTAGTAATACATCAGCCCGCCGTCGAATCAGTTGACGTTGTTTTTTGGTTGCCAGTTGACTGGCTAATCGAACAGATTCGACTTCAAGTGGGCGACGCACACCATTGGCACGCAGGAGGCTCTCAGCCTCGAGTTTCAATGTAATGGGAACGTGCACTGAATTTGAGGTCACCTCAGCTGCCAGCACGGTGCCAGCGCCTTTATTGCGCGTTACTATCCCCATGCTTTGCCAAGCTTTAAGTGCTTCGCGAATGGTTGATCGTCCAACACCCAGCCGGCTTGCTAATGCTTGTTCCGGGGGTAATCGATCGCCAACCTGCAAGTCTGATTGTTCAATCATGATAATGAGTGCATTGATCACTGACTTATCTAATGACGGATTAGCGATTGGGCGTAACAAGTGTACCGGCGATGTTGCAGATAGCTGCTTAGTCGTTTTGCCATGGCCTTTGGGTGAAGCAGATTTGCTAATCACGAGTTTCAATATTCTTTAGTTATATTAGTAATATCAGATTGTCTGACAAAGTTCAAATATTCGTGTCCTGTTGTGTTTGCAGAACTGATGTCTCGCCTACCCACTTTTTGGGGATGTTGGCCTGTGTAGCCAAACAAGGCGCAAAATGCGTGATGCATTATTCAATGCCGAATATTGTTCATTGCGGATTGAAGGTTGTCCATTAATCAGGTCACATGCCGTGTTAGCAGCGTATTTGCCTTGAGACCATGCCGTGCTCTGCATGCAATATCGATCCACCGGTTCACTGCTGTTGTGCCTCGCAGTTAGCATACTATATTCTGTCGCAAATCCCTTGCAATCTGCAATAGTCGACAGGTAGCCTTCGAGCATGACTAATCATGCAGATCAAGCAGCCAAACAACCCGCAAGCACCGGAGTTGTGATCATCGGTGGAGGGGTAGCCGGAGTATCGGCAGCCCTATTCCTCGCAGAAGCTGGCATCGCTACCGTGCTGTGTGAGAAGGGCCGCATTGCTGGCGAACAGTCGTCGCGTAATTGGGGCTGGATCCGTAAACAGGGCCGCGCCTTTGAAGAGCTCCCACTGATGATCGAAAGTGCTCGTCTGTGGGAGCGAATCGCTTCAGAACTCGACGAAGACATCGGTTTTCGCAAGGGCGGATCAACCTATCTTGCGAGTAGTGAGGCGGAGCTTGAAGAGCGTGTGCGCTGGCTAGAAACCGCCAAGGGCTTTGATGTCGATAGCCAACTACTGGATTCACAACAGACTGACAAATTGCTCGATCAAACTGATAAGCGTTTTGCTGGCGCATTACATACGCCTAGCGATGCGTATGCCGAACCTGCGCTAGCAGTTCCAGCAATAGCGCGTTTAGTCAAAAACAAGGGAGGCACAATCCTGGAAAATACGGCTGTGCGCACGCTGATACGTGAAGCGGGACGCGTCTGTGGTGTCGTCACTGAACACGGCCCTATACGTGCCGATGGCGTCATCCTGGCTGGCGGCATCTGGTCACGCAGCCTGCTGGAGAATGAAGGGGCAAGTTTTCCGCAACTAGCCATTCGATCCTCTGCGTTACGCACCACGGCTGCTCCGTCTATTGCCAGCAGTACTTTCGGCGCGCCCGGCGCCTCTATACGTCGGCGCCTTGACGGCGGTTACACCATCGGCCGTACCGGCGCTGCCGCCTTCGACATCACTCCAGCATCATTACGCCATTTTGGCGCGTTTCTTCCTATCGTCAAAAAACGCTGGGGGATACTTAAACTATCTCTGGGACCATCATTCTTCGGCCCCTTGGGTTATCACCGTTGGAATGCAGACCAGGCTAGCCCATTCGAA
This sequence comes from Granulosicoccus sp., assembly GCA_047634635.1. GTDB lineage: Bacteria > Pseudomonadota > Gammaproteobacteria > Granulosicoccales > Granulosicoccaceae > Granulosicoccus. Next base: position 14,632 of record JBLIIE010000107.1, read on the forward strand.
GGGGTGCGCACGATGGATCCAACGCCTGATCCTCGGTTGCTGGACGAGGTTATGAAAAGCGCCCAGGAACTCTACCCGCAACTCAGCCAATCACGCCCGGCACAAACCTGGGCTGGCATGATCGACGTCATGCCTGATGAGTTGTGCACTGTTGGCGAATTACCAGAATTACCAGGGCTAATATTGGCTACGGGTATGTCTGGGCACGGTTTTGGGCTAGGACCTGCCGTCGGCATGCTCGCCGCCCAACTGGTAACTGGTCAGACGCCAATGATAGAACCCGATGGCTTAAGCCCAATTCGTTTTCGCAATCCAGTAACCGCTGAATCGGGAAAGGTTATCGCAACGTGACAATAAATACTCATTGTAGCGATGTGCTTATCGTTGGTGCTGGCATCACCGGTATTGCTAGTGCTGTGGCGTTGGCTGAAAAAGGCGTCACAGTCACCGTAGTCGAACGTTACAGCCCCGCTGCCATGGCCTCCGGCTGGACGTTGGCCGGGGTTAGGCAATCAGGCCGGGATCCTGCTGAACTGGCCCTGGCTAAGCGGGCAGTGGAACTGTGGCAAACGCTTGATATACAACTTGGCTCACCGACCGGCTACCGCCAGAGCGGCAATCTGAGACTGGCCCGCAACGAAGAAGAAGCTAAGGTCATTCGTCAGCTTGTGGAGACACAACGTCAGGCTGGACTCGACATCGAGCTGCTGGACTCGGCAGATCTGCAGAGGCGGATGCCCGCTTTGAGTAATACACTGTGTTGCGCCTCCCTGTGCCCAAGCGATGGCCAGGCTGACCCACTCGCCACAAGCAACGCCTATCGCATTGCAGCGGAACGTCTGGGTGTGCGCTTTCTGACGACAACCTCCGTGCGTCGAATAAATATCGAGACCGGACGTTTTCACTCACTGGACACCAGCGCTGGAAAGTTGCAAGCCAGCATCTGCATTCTGGCCACCGGAATTCAAACCAATGATCTTCTACAACCACTGACCTTGCCACTACCAATTGAGTGGGCTTTGGTATCAGTAATACAAAGCGAGCCATTACCTGCGCTGCTGACGCAGGTCATAGGCGTTGCCAATGCCGATCTGGCATTGCGTCAGCAAGCCGATGGCCGTCTGCGCATGACTAACGGTGCAGAGTTCACCAACGCCAAACTGGTTGAAAAGGCGGGGCTGCCTCGCGTGCCCATAACACCTGCTTCAATCAAGGCAACGAAGGCTCGTGTTGCCCAGGTATTGCCTGCTGCATCCAGCGCCTCTATCGCTCGCAGTTGGGGCGGTTTACTGGATATGACTCCAGATGGCTTGCCGATCATTGATCGCGTACCGGGCGTTGAGGGCCTAATTGTAGCTGCCGGTTTTTCAGGGCATGGCTTCGGTATAGGGCCAGCAGTGGGTGAAACAATCGCAGAACTTGCGACTCAGAAGACGACTCGACTACCTTTATCAGCTTTTGCATTTGATAGATTTGAAGTTAAAGTGCGAAGCAAAAACCAACAACCCGAATCAAAACCAGAGTTGCACGGGTGAGCCAATCTGCCGCCACGGCGTCCCCGTTTTCCGATTTCGTCGTGGTTGGCGCAGGACTGGTAGGCGCCTCCGTAGCTTGGGGACTAGCCAGGGCCGGAGCAAATGTCACGGTTTTTGACGCAGGTGATGATCGGATGCATGCCTCGGCAGGAAATTTCGGCCTAGTCTGGGTTCAAGGCAAGGGCACAACAGCACCTGACTACGCGCGTCTCACACGCCGCTCGGCAGATGCATGGGCAGCATTCGCCGAGGACTTAGCGCCGTCGGACCAGCTGCAACACCAGCAGTGTGGAGGGGTCAAAATTGCATTATCTAATGAGGAGCTATCGCGCTTTGCCACCGCCTTGGAGCGCCATCACAACAATCCTGATTTTGTAGGCAATGACACGCGTTTGATTGATAAAAAGGAACTGCGGGAACTGGTACCAAGTATTGGCCCTGATGCAGTCGGTGGCACATGGTGTCCGCACGACGGGCACGCAGACTCACTGGCAACACTGCAAGCCCTACACAAAAAACTCGAACGACATCCACACATATCAATAGTGCGTCAGCGTGTTGAGAATGTGGATCCCAGCTCGTCAACAGCCCGTTTCATATTGACAACAATGGGTGCCCAGGTGTTTACCGACCATGTAATTCTAGCGGCAGGGCTTGGCAACCAGGCATTGGCACTTAAGTTAGACCTGCAGGCCCCCATCAGACCAGAGCGAGGTCAGATTCTGGTAACCGAGAGAACACCTGCTTTTCTGGATGTTGCCTGTCACAACGTTCGGCAGACCGGCGATGGCACCGTACTGCTAGGAGACAGCCATGAAGATGTCGGTCTCGACACTGGCGTGACCCAACAAGTCACACAGACAATCCTACAGCGCGCAGTGCGCACGTTCCCACATTTAGCGCAGCTGCGTTTGCAGCGCACCTGGGGTGCGTTGCGTGTACTCTCACCCGACGGTTTACCGATCTATCAGGGCTCCAAAACCTATCCCGGCGCGTCGCTTATCACTTGCCATAGCGGAGTTACGCTGGCAGCAGCACATGCGTCCGAGGTCGCCGACGCCCTGCTCTCAGATCGCCTCAACGAAACCTATCCATCTTTTAGTGCAGACCGCTTCGAGAACGCCCTATGAGTCATCCACTCGAACCGCTCTGGCAAGCAGCAGATGAAACCATAGAGTACGAACTTGATGCCGAGATCATGCTGCAGGTAAACGGACATCCGTTGATCGCAAAATCAAATGACACTGTAGCCACCGCGCTATTACGCGCTGGCTACACACACTTCGCACTCAGTGCAAAGACTGGACTCCCACTCGCACCAACCTGCTTGATGGGGGTGTGTTTTGGCTGCGTGTGCACAATCGATGGCCGATCGGGCACGCAAGCTTGTCTAGAGCCCGTACGAGAAGGCCTTGTCATAAAAACGGATGATTCTGTGCAATGAACGATACTGTTGACGCAATCATTGTAGGAGCAGGACCTGCTGGATTAGCTGCCGCAGCCGAACTTGCCAAGCATCGACTCAGTGTCTGTCTGCTTGACGAACAGATAGGCCCCGGAGGACAGATTTGGCGTAATACAAACCCGGTACATCAATGGCCAGGCGTGATCTACAGCCCAGCCAGTACAGTTATTGATATATGCGCTCAAGAGACTATCAGCGTCACCTGGTTACAAC
>JBLIIE010000108.1:0-17636 GCA_047634635.1 Granulosicoccus sp.
TAGCCTGAAGTTTGATTTTGTCAACGGAGTAAGACTGTTTGCGGTCGGTTGTCCCCAGCGACTTAAAAAGTCTGATGCGCGCATTGGCCCGTCAAATAGCTTTCCTTGAAAGAGCACGACCCCGAGCAGTGTGAGTTTAGATAATTCTTCTCTTGAATTAACACCGCTGACACATACACGGACACCGTGTCTGTTGAAGTCTGCTATCAGTCTGGGGGCGAGAATGTCATCGTTGAAAAATTTAATGTCAGCCTTGGCCAGATCTGGCTGATAGTCTTGTTCAGACTGCATGGTAGAAATCAGAATGCCAGAATGAATTGTGGCGATGCTTAGCCCTTCCGATCTAAATTGTACGATCGCACTGTTGTCGATTTGCCAGATTGAATTAATGTTGAACGTAATGTGACTTGCAATTGATTGCCCTTCAGTGCGAAGGAATTGCATGGCTGAATCGGTGAACTGTTTACTGGCCAGTATATCTGCATTTAATTCAAAGTGGAGCTTAAAGTCTGGTGACACTATTTTTGAATCTGTCCAGCGCTTGACTGACGTGGCGCAGGCAAAGAGCGCATGTCTATAAAGTGCTGCATTCAAAGGAGTATTGCCGATATCGTTCAATAATTCCTCAGGCAGTATGATGCCGCCCTCGCTGGTACGAATGCGTATTTTTACATCAGCTGCATATAGTTTTTCGCAACCGCTGGAATCGAAGTTAACGATGGGTTCGTACCAGAGCTCGATTCGATTTTCGAGCAGGGCACGTTCCAGAGTTCTGGTCGCCATCGATGTGATTGAGCGACTGGATTTAAGTTTCTTTTTCTCTTCATACATTAATGAATCAGCTTCAATGAGGGCCTGTTGTAGTGATTTTCCTGAATGTGATGTTGCTAGGCCAATACTAGTGGAAATTTCGTGATTACCTTCAGACGTTGATATTGGGGTCTCAAATTCTGCATGTACTGTAGAGGCGAAAATTTCCGCGGAATTCTTATCAGTGTCGGGGAGTACGATTACGAATTCATCTCCACCCCATCTCGCCAGAGTTCCGTTACTGGGTGTGGCGCGAACTAGTCTCTCTGCCACCGTCATTAGAACTTCATCTCCAGCGGCATGACCATAGAAATCATTCACGTCTTTAAAGCCGTTAAGGTCGAGAAACATGACGGTATGAGTTTTCGCTGGTTCGTTGTTTAGTTCTTCTATCAGTTTATTGGCGTATTTTCTATTGAGTAGTCCGGTGAGCTCGTCGTGTGTAGCTTGGTGGCGTAATTGGTTTTCAATTCTGACACGTTTGCGATGATCCTGTTCTAGCTGCAATGCGAGGCTGTCGATTGTGCGTGCCATATTTCCGATTTCATCATTGGCGTAGTCACAGACACGGACTGTCAGATCCCCGTTCATGATCTTGCGAGCGGCATGGGCTGTTTTTTTCAATCTGTGCGCAACAGGGCCCAGGCAGATTGTGTATCCGGCTAATATGAGTAGTAGGGATATTGCCGTAGCAATACCTAGGAGGCTTCGAAGTGCATTCAAAGGTGCATAAGCTTCTCGTTTATCGATTTTAACGACGAGCCCCCAGCCAGTCGCTGGGATCGTCTGAATGGATGAGATCGAATAAACTCCACGATAATCGGGTGCCTCGATAACTCTAGAGAATTGTGCGTCGAGAGCCTGGTTCGTCGGAAGGTTTTTTGATGATGAGATTATCTTTGTGAAAGCGGACTTTCTATCAAATCTGAGTGCCGTTAGTAGTTGGGCGTCGCCTGAGGCCGTTTTTTGTACGATGAGGGCCTCGGTTGTCAGTCCAATGCGCTCGTGCATGGAAAGAATGTCCGTAATCGGATTGAGTGGTGTTTCAAGTACTAGTGCCCCTACGACTTCGCCCATGTCGCTGACAATTGGGGACACCACGCCTATGCGCTGCTGTTCAACGTCTGTCAGAAAAGCTTCGCCAAGAATTGTTTTAACTGAGGTCATGGCCCGCTCGACTAAAGCACCGTCAGTTGGTTGCCACGTAAAACCCATAGTTTCGCCTAGAGTCGTGCCATCCCTACTGACTATCCTCAGTTCTGCCACCGCCGAGCCAACAATTCCAGCCTTGTGATGAAGATCCAACGCGAGTTGCTGTAGTGGCCAGGTTGCGCTGAAATCGATTAACGCCAAGCCGTCTTGGCCGCCAATGGTTGGAGGGTTTTGGAGCGCTTTTGTCGGGTTACTTTTGATTGCAGCGATATAGCTGTCGATGGTGGTTACAAATTCCTGCACATGCGGATCAGTTGCCAAGCTGAGTGCGTCTTGTGAGTAGCCTGCAAGTATCTCGGATATGCGCAATGTTTCGATTCGTTGTGTGTTGGAGAGGGCTGACTCAGTTCTTTCCTTGAGTTGCTGATCAAATAAATGAAAAGCAAATGTGCTAATTGCGCACAGCGGTATGAGTACGGCCAAAAGACAGAAAACGAGCTTTGCGCGTATTCCCATGTCAGGGGCTCCTTGTTACAGGTGAATCTAAAGGAATACCCAGGCTTAAAATGAACGTGGGGAAGTTGGGTTTTAGTCCGCAGAATTCATGCCTGAAAAGGTTATTTGGGTGGGAATGTTTATGGCCATTTTCAAATCTGCAAACGAATTGGCACGACTCATAATGTGAGGTGTTTGGCTACAGAGTGGGCGGCAAAAGTCTTATTACGTATTGGGCCTTATGATGTTCGTTGCAAATCTAACCTTCGGATAACCGTTTTATCCAGCAGCTCAACCCCGCTGGTTTGCACAGGATCTTTCTTTGGGGTTTCCCAATGTGGTTGGAACACGTAAATCGTCGAAAAATAGATGCTGATAAGCTATGTTAGGAGGAAAAGATGGCTAACCCATTGGTGCATATTTTCTGCTCATGTAACTTTGATTCTGCTTTCGCTGACCACAGGATGTGAACAAACTGCCAACAAAAACCCCTATTTCTATTGCCAAGAGTGCTTTTAGACGTTTTTTAGTTAAGGATGAGAAGTGAGTCTGAATTCGATCATCGGTTAATCAAATCAACACGTTATGATGATCTTAGCGGGTGTTGTGACGCCTATTGTGTCGTAATAGAATCAATGGCTTAGTGTGGTCCGACCGTATGAGAAGAGAAAGTTGGTTTTCGTGTTGGCTAAAAGATAAAAATTGCGTATCATTGGGAGTTACCTTCCGGCTGCACTTGTTCGTGCGGTTTTGTTTTAACTAATTTTGGAAATTTAAGGCCCATGGTCACAATTCGCCTGTCCCGCGGCGGCGCCAAGAAGCAACCGTTCTATCACGTTGTTGCTACTGATAGTCGTGCACGTCGCGATGGCCGCTACATTGAACGTCTCGGTTATTACAATCCGGTTGCTCGTGGCGATGCTACAGAAACCCAGCTCGACATGGATCGGGTTGAATACTGGATTGGCGTTGGTGCTCAAATGAGCGACCGCGTTGCTAAAATCGTTAAAGGCTACCGCAAGGAGAATGCAGCGGCCTGATTAGAGGTCAGCTTCGGTGAGCCATTTGCCGTCCGATAAATCCAAAGAGAAAGTTCTCCTTGGACACATCACGGGCGTGGTTGGTCTCCAAGGCTGGGTGAAAGTCCACTCGGATACAAACCCGAGGGATAATATTACCGGCTATAAGCGTTGGTGGTTAAAGCAGTCTGACGATTGGAAACAGTGGGTAGTGTCAGACGGCAGGCCGCAAGGCAAAACGATCGTTGCTAAGCTTGAGGGGGTGTCAACCCCGGAGGCGGCAGCTGTTTTAATCGGGTCAACTATCGCTGTTGATCGTGATGCAATGCCAACGTTAGGTAGTGGTGAGTATTACTGGGCAGACCTGACAGGAATGTTAGTCAGTACTGTTGATGGAATAGAGATTGGGCCGGTTATCCGTTTGTTCGAAACAGGTGCCAACGACGTAGTCGTGGTATCTGACCAAAGACCAAATTATGCGGATGATAGCGGCGAGATAGAAGTGCTGGTGCCATGGGTTGTGCCAGATGTAGTCACAGCGGTAGATATGGAAAACCGGACGATCACTGTCGATTGGGATCCGGATTTTTGACGTGATATTTGGTGTCGTAACGCTGTTCCCCGAATTGATAGAGGGGGCGCTCGAGCATGGAGTGATCGGGCGTGCGAAAACGAAAGGACAGTTGGGATTAGTTTTAGCCAATCCAAGGGATTGGACAGTAGATAAGCATCGAACCGTGGACGATCGCCCGTTTGGAGGTGGTCCCGGAATGGTGATGAAACCAGGACCGTTGAGCGCTGCTATAGAGTCTCTCAAGACTCAGCTGCCAGGCGCACCGGTCATCTACTTGTCCCCTCAAGGTGCGGTGTTTGATCAGGCCAAGGCTAAAAGTTGGCAGCAGCTCGGTAGCGTAATCCTGATTGCAGGTAGGTACGAAGGAATCGACGAGCGGGTTATCGATCAGTTTGTTGATGAAGAGGTGTCGCTGGGAGATTTTGTGCTCAGTGGCGGTGAGTTTGCGGCATTGACAATGATCGATTCGGTCACGCGTCTAGTGCCAGGTGTTCTTGGTGACCCTGATTCAGCCCTGGAAGATTCCTTTGGCGAAGACGGGTTGCTTGATTGTCCGCATTACACGAGACCTGAGTCATATCAGGGGCAGCCGGTTCCGCCGGTGTTAATGTCAGGCAATCACAAGGCCATTGCTAGCTGGCGACGTCAGCAAGCATTGGAGAAAACTAGGGACCGGCGTCCTGATTTGCTTAAAAAGGCAAAACTGACGGCGGAAGACAACGTATTTTTAACCAGCGTAAGAGTATCCGTAGCAGGGGCTCCTGGCACTAGCATCGAAGAGTAATAAAATGAGCAAGATCATCGACGAAATCAACGCGGAACAAATGGGAAAGGAATTGCCCTCGTTCGCTGCCGGTGACACAGTTGTTGTGCAGGTCCGAGTAAAGGAAGGTGAGCGCGAGCGTTTGCAGGCTTTTGAAGGTATTTGTATCGCTAAGCGTAACCGTGGGTTGCACTCAGCGTTTACAGTGCGCAAGCTGTCTCACGGTGAAGGCGTTGAGCGTGTTTTTCAGACATATAGCCCGTTGGTTGCTGGAGTTGAAGTCAAGCGCCGTGGAGATGTAAGACGCGCAAAGCTGTACTACCTGCGTGGACTTACTGGTCGTGCTGCTCGTATCAAAGAGAAGCTGTAAATCGAGTCCGTTCGCAACGTCGCTTTGCATTATGCGACTGTTCAGACTTCTTAGTTAGAGGTCTGTGAAGAGAAAACCGTATTGGCCAGCTCTCAAGCTGGCTGATTTGTTTCTGGCGAAGAGTCACAGCTCGTTTCTTGACACGAAACTGACTCTGAGTCAGAAATTCGTCTTTATGACGCCATACTGCCGTGCGATTGAACGCACGTGCCCAATGAGTTTTCAGACGACAAGTGCCGTTTATTTAGGCGCTTGATTTATCCCTGAAACATCCCAATCTTTCGGGCTACTTACTAACAACCGCCTGCGATTTCCTGGAGATCATCTTAAATGAGCGAACAAACCCAAACTACCGCGGAATCAGACCCTACCGCTACGCCAGCTGATGGCGAAAAAATGGTGTTTCAAGCAGAGGTGAATCAGCTGCTACAGCTAATGATTCACTCGTTATACAGCAATCAGGAAATATTTCTCAGAGAGCTCATTTCAAACGGTTCAGATGCTTGCGATAAGTTACGTTTTGCATCAATAGAAAATAGTGCTTTGCTCGAATCAGATACTGAACTTCGAATCTCTGTCAGCGTCGATGCAGACGCAAAAACAGTAACAGTTTCTGATAACGGTATCGGTATGGATCGAGATGAGGTTATTGCCAACATCGGTACTATCGCCAAATCTGGAACCAAACAGTTTCTCGAGTCCCTGACAGGCGATCAGAAAACCGACGCTAAGCTTATCGGTCAATTTGGTGTTGGTTTCTATTCAGCGTTTGTCGTTGCTGATTCTGTAACTCTGGTAACTCGCAAAGCGGGTGAAGCTATCGATCAGGGCGTTCAATGGGTCTCTGATGCTAGTGGTGGTTATACACTGGGCACGACAGAGAAAGCTGAACGTGGTACTGAAATTACCTTGCACATTAAAGATGATGCTAACGAATTTCTTCATGCTCACAGATTACGGAGCATCATCAAGAAGTACTCTGATCACATTACTTTCCCAATCATGATGCTAGGCCAAGTTCCCATGGCTTCGCCTCCATCAGAGGACGAAGAAGAGCAGCAGCCTGAGCCTCAGGAAGCGAAACTGGAGCAAGTTAATGCGGCTTCTGCCTTGTGGACACGCCCCAAGTCGAGCATTGAGAGTGATGAGTACCAAGCGTTTTATAAGCAAGTATTCAATGACTATGAGGATGCGTTGACTTGGGCTCACAACAAAGTGGAAGGCAATCAGGAATACACGTCTTTACTCTTTATTCCTAAAAAAGCGCCATTTGATTTATACGATGGTAACTTTCAGCGTAACGGCATCAAATTGTTTGTTCAGCGTGTGTTTATCATGGACGAAGCTGAGAAGTTGATGCCACGCTATTTGCGTTTCGTGCGAGGTTTGGTCGATAGCAATGATCTGCCGTTGAATGTCTCTCGTGAAATATTGCAGGGCAATAAAATTATTGATGCGATTCGCAATGCTTCTGTGAAGCGTGTTCTGACGATGCTCGAAAAGCTCTCTGAAAAGCAGCCAGAAGATTACCTCGAGTGTTGGAAAGAATTTGGTGCATGCCTGAAAGAAGCCCCAGGTGAGGATTTTGGTAACAAGGAACAAGTCGCCAAACTCTACCGTTTCGACACAACGAATGCAGAAAAGGTTGGGGATTTAACGAGTCTTGATGACTACATAGCCCGTATGAAGATTGGACAAGACAAAATTTTCTACATAACGGCAGACACGTATCAGGCGGCAAAAAATAGCCCGCATATGGAAATATTCCGCGACAAGGGTATCGAAGTGCTGTTAATGCACGATCGAGTTGATGAGTGGATGATGTCGTACTTGCACGAGTACAGTGAAAAATCCTTTGTGTCGATAGCTAAAGGTGATCTCGACCTGACAGCGATCGAAGGTGTTGATGCTGAGTCAGATGAGGAAAAGGCAGAAAAAGAAAAGAAGGCAGCCGATGTAGCTCCGACTATCGAGCGAATCAAAACTGCTTTGGCAGAAACAACCAGTGATGTGCGGGTCTCGACTCGCTTGACGTCATCTCCAGCCTGCGTGGTGATGGGCGAGCACGATATGGCTTTGCATATGCAGCAGCTTCTAAAGCAGGCAGGGCATGAATTACCAAGTACAAAGCCAGTTTTGGAGGTCAATCCTACTCACCCTATTCTGGATTTGATGGATAAAGAGCAAGATGATGAACGTTTCAACGACTGGGCGCATCTATTGCTTGATCAGGCATTGCTGGCTGATGGTGGTCAACTGGATGACAGTGCTGGGTTTGTGAAGCGCATGAACCAGATGTTTTTGGCACTTACGATCCGATCAGATTAGGAATAACTTCAATCAGCGGTTGGCGCTGCTCGCGCCAACCGCTAGAATTAGAAACAAACTCGAGGGTGATGTTTTTACACCTTCGGCTATTTCATCGTAATAGGTGCGAAATTATCAATGAAATCCTCTTTTGAGAAGGCCCTTTCGGCCAACAGGCAGGTCCCGATCTCGGGTTCGGCAACCAAAACATCGCTCTTGCTAAGAGCTGGTGTTTTTGGACTGCTAGCCATTGCCCTAGTGCCACTCTCTCAAGCCAATGCAGCAGGAGATGTCGCCGCTGGTGAGCAAAAGGGTCACACTTGTCTGGGTTGCCATGGCGTCCAGCATTATGTGAATACTTACCCGACATATCACGTGCCTTTAATTTCTGGTCAGCATGAGGCTTATCTGGTTGCCGCTCTGCAGTCTTATCGGGCAAAAACTCGCTCTCACCCAACTATGCAAGCAAATGCTGCACTGCTGACGGATCAGGACATTGCTGATATTGCGGCTTGGTTGTCTTCTCAGGGGGCAAAATAATGACACGATCTAGTGAAAGCAGAAAAAACGTAATGGCTCGCATATTATTAAATGCGCCGGCTCTACGTGTATTGGTACTAGCGTTGGCAGCGATTGGTGCGATAGCTGCGCATGCGGGAGATGCTGCAGAAGGTGAGAAGAAGGCAGCGACTTGTGCAGCGTGTCACGGCGCTGATGGTGTCTCGCAGATTCCTACTAACCCGATATTAGCTGGTCAGTATTCAAGTTATCTCGAGCAGGCATTGAAAGATTATCGTTCGGGCAGACGTCAAAACGCTATCATGGCAGGTTTTGCTTCACAGCTTTCAGATCAAGACATAGAAGATCTTGCTGCTTGGTTTGCATCTATGAAGGGCCCTATGCGAACAACGCCTACAAAATGATTGAAAACATATACCGGAAACACAAGCTTCCAGTATATGTATAGTTAAGGTATTACCTTGATTGCATGAAGTATTAACGTGATCAGGAGTTTTTGGATGAATTGTTTGCGGTGCGCGCAATGGTTTCTAGCTGATGCTCTATATCTCTAGGCATTTGCACATGAAATCCGTTAGTTTTCAAATTATCAAGTACTACCGCTGCATCCTCCTGACTCATTTTACGATCTGGGTGAAGATCCAGTGTCATTGAGTACTCGGGTTTGCCGAGTTGTTTCAAGACTGGCTCAGGAAGGCTGGTTAGCCCATCTTCATCTGCAAGATAGACGTACAAACCTTCCTTTATCGAGCTGCGATAAATGTAGCACTGCATAGACTGAGCCTTTGTTCAATGGTAGATAGGGTTCGTATTGATAAATGGTTATGGGCAGCCCGGTTTTTTAAAACCCGCAGCTTGGCAAATGTTGCCATATCCAAAAATCAGATTCGTATAGGTGGTCAGCGTATCAAGCCTTCACGAGTTGTGCTTGTTGGAGATGTGGTCCAGGTCGAAAAACCGCCTTATGAGTTTATAGTGACTGTTTTAGCATTAAATGATCAGCGCCGACCTGCCTCTGAGGCACAGGCTCTGTACGAAGAGAGTGAGCAAAGTAAAGCGGCTCGCGAACTATTGGGAGTGCGTTTACGAAGTGATCGTATTGCGCATGTAGGATTGGCAGGTGACGGCAGGCCATCGAAAAAACAACGTCGTCAGATAATTCGGTTTCAGAACCAGAATGATACATCTGATCCCTCATCGAATGACTGACCAGCACGGAGAAATGATTGCTTAAACGTTTAAGTGGATTGTCACGCACAGCCTTGGAAAAAACTCGCAGGCTGTTGGGCACACCTTCAAAACAGCCCGATAATTCATCCAAAAACAATCGCGATGAAGTGAATGGCGATGACATCGCCTCGTCCGGCTCGAATTCCTCGACGGAAGAGAAAGGCCCTGTGACGCGGCCCAGTTCCGAGACGGGGAAAAAACCCAATCAGCCACACTCCCGTGGTGGAAACCGAAAGCGCAACCAAGCTAGGTCAAAAAAGTCAGCGTCAGGAATCAAGGACACTGTCACTAGCAAGGGTAAGCAACCTTTGATAGTGGCTGCAGGCGAGCATTCAGTGACGCGCAAGTCAATCGGACGATCTGCGTTAAAAGTACTTGATAAATTGCATGAGGCAGGACATTCGGCCTATTTGGTGGGGGGAGGGGTGCGTGATGCGTTGGTTGGACTAAAGCCCAAAGATTTTGATGTGGCCACTGATGCCAGCCCAGAAACAATACGAGCACTTTTTCGCAATTCCAGAATAATTGGTCGACGATTCCGTCTAGTTCATGTGGTGTACGGCCGCGAAATAATCGAAGTTGCTACCTTTAGAGCTGCTCATAACAAAGGCGAAGGTGGCGAAATCGGAGCTGCTGGAAGGATTGTTAGAGACAATGTGTTCGGCACGATTGAGGAAGATGCGTATCGCCGCGATTTCTCAGTCAACGCACTTTACTACAACATTGCTGATGGCTCTGTGGTGGATTATGTGGGTGGTTTGGCCGATCTTGACAGAGGTGTTTTTCAACTCATTGGTGAGCCCAAAACGCGTTGCGAAGAGGATCCTGTGAGAGTTTTACGGGCCGTTCGCTTAGCTGCCAAGCTCAAGTTCAGTATTGAACCGTCGACACTAGAGGCAATGCGAGCCACATCGAGTGAGCTTAGCGCAACTCCGCCTCCACGTTTGTTCGAGGAAGTATTGAAGCTGTTTCAAGGTGGCTATGCGCTGCGCAGTTTTCATTCGGTTCGAGAACATGACTTGCTGACTTATTTGTTTCCTTTGCTGGATCAACGTCTAAAACAAGGTGATGAGCAGCTGGTGAGTATGCTCGATGCGGCTTTGATAAATACTGACAAACGTGTCGCCCAAGGCAAGCCGATTACGCCCGCTTACTTGCTGGCTTTCATGATGTGGCCTGATGTGGAAGAGCGCGCAAGAGCTGAGTGTCAAGATGGATTGTCGATTAACGATGCGCTATTTGCAGCGGCAGATTCGGTATTGGCTACTCAGCTTCGAATTATTTCGATTCCACGGCGTTTTTCAGGTCCCATGAAAGAAATCTGGCAGATGCAGCCCCGATTGGAGCGACTCAAAGGTGGGCGTGCATTGAAGTTGATGGAAGACAGACGATTCAGAGCTGCGTACGATTTCTTATGCCTGCGATCGACTATCGACGAACGCTTGACGGACAGTGCTGCATGGTGGACCAAGGTACAAACTCTGGACGAGGAAGGGCAGCAAGAAGCCGCTTCAAAAAGACCTACGGTAGATGGTATCTGGCCAGATAAAGGTAATCGCAGTAAAACTCTGGGGCCTGGTTCCAGTTCAGGAGCTAATGGTTCTGACGCCAGTGTGACCGGCTCAGCTGATAAGCCACCTGCAAAAAAACGTCGTCGTAGACGTAGAAAACCTGCGGGTGGGGCCTCCACAGGCTCTTCTTCGGACTCAAACTAAACGGTATGTACGCCTCTCTCCTGACGACAGTGTACGTTGCACTGGGCAGCAATCTGGGAGATCGGGAGCGTCATCTATCGAAAGCCTGTGAAGATATTTCAGAACTGCAGGCCTCGCATGATCTCGTGTGTTCATCCGCGTACGAAACAGATCCCATGGGGCCGCAAGACCAACCTGATTACCTCAATGCAGTGTGTCGTTTTACCTATGCGGATACAGCGCTTCATCTTCTAGAAGAGCTTCAGAGTATTGAGCGTGGTCATGGTCGGATTAAGAACACAGAGCGATGGACAGCCAGGCCATTAGATCTGGACATACTGTTGTTTGGGAGTAAGGTTATTGATGAGCCACACTTGCAAATCCCTCATATAGGAATTGGCGAAAGATCATTTGTCCTTTGGCCACTCATTGAGCTTCAGCCCGAACTAGAGATACCGGGTTTGGGATCAGCCAAAGGGCTTAAGGCACACTGCCAGCAATTTGGCATTAAGGCGTACGAACCAGCTGCCAAATGAATTTAACCAGCTACAATGTACTATATGAAATATCAGTTCATTGCCATAGAAGGTCCGATCGGTGTCGGTAAATCCACACTGGCCTCGCAGTTGGCGACTCACTTCAAAGCCAGCTATCTGACTGACACGGAAGCCAGTAATCCGTACTTGAAAAAGTTTTACCGTGATCCTTCTGCGGCAGCATTTCATACGCAAATGCATTTTTTGACATCACGTCTAGAAACTTTGAAAAATCCGGCTGTGCTGCGTCCCAACCAGCCAATAGTGGCCGACTTTTTAATTGATAAAGATCGTTTGTTTGCAGAACTCACTTTAGATCACACCGAATGGTGGATGTATTCGGCACTGTATGAACAGCAGGTGATTGGAGTGCCGAAGCCAGATCTTGTGGTTTATTTACAAGCCCCGCTAGAGCGTTTGATTGAGCGCATAGAAAAGCGTGGGTTCGACCATGAGCAAAGAATTGACAGCAATTACCTTCAACAACTTAGCGCGCTGTACGAACGGTTCTTTTATGCTTATTCCGAGACGCCTCTGCTTATTGTCAATGCAGCTGACATCAATTTGGCAGAAGATCCAGTTGAAGTTAAAAATATTGCGAATAGAATCAGTGAATTAGGTGGTGGTCGACATTATCTAAATCCAGTGTCTGCAGTCTCATAAAGTAGACTAATCGTCACAAATCAACTCGATTTGGTCACAATCACCAGTTTGATAGGTCTAGTTATTTGCACTTGTCAGCTCATTAGGTGACACTTCTCGCCTGATATACATGAGGTAGTTTATGAGCGTAAGGCAAAACCTGCGAATTGCGCTGCTCGAAGATAACAGCGAGCAAGCAGCGCGTGTGTGTGAATGGATTGAAAACAAGGGCTATCACTGTGGCGTATTTAATACTGCTGAGGATTTTCAGCGTGCGTTCAGAAAAACCAGTTACGACGTCGTGGTTCTCGACTGGACCTTAGAGTCTGGGAGTTCAGGTCTGGAGGTGCTGCACTGGATTCGTAAAACGTTAACGAGTGATATTCCAGTCATATTCGCGACAGCCAGGCAAGCTGAGGAAGACATCGTAACGGCTTTGAGGGCTGGAGCTGATGACTATCTAGCCAAACCTGTTCGTCAGCATGAGCTGTTGGCCCGACTCTATGCTTTGGCTCGGCGTGCCCAACCGGAAAGCGAAGTGCTCGAGTGCCCGCCGTACGTGTTTGATACGGCCAATCGTGAAGTTCGACTGAATGATGAACCGATCAAGCTGACAGAAAAAGAATATGACCTTGCACTGTTCATGTTTAGAAATAGAGGGCGGGTATTGTCTCGGCAACATCTGTTGACATCAGTTTGGGGAACATCTGCCGAATTGAATACACGTACGGTGGATACCCACGCCAGCCGGTTACGAAAGAAGCTCAAGTTGCTCGCATCAGAACGATGGAAATTGACTTCGATATATCAGCATGGATACCGGCTTGAGGAACATACAAGCAGTTCCTGATCGAAATTCCTATTATTGAATAAGCAGATTGCCTAACTCATGGCAACGACTGGAGGCTCTGGGCAAGGCCAACGCAGAATTACCTTAGCAGGGCTTCTGGTGTTTTTTGTACCCTGCTATTTCTTGTCTGGTTTCTGCAGTGGAGTGCAACCACTCTTAAGGTAGATCGTTTGCTGCACGACGGATGGGTTCGCTCCTATCAACGGAAGGTACCTGAAGATGTTGTCATTGCAGCGATAGACTGGCTCAGTTGGGCCGATGGTTGTGGTCGCGTGACACTCAGGCTCAGTTGTTTGAACAATTGAAACTGATGGGTGTGCGCGCAGTGGCGGTCGATCTTCTTTATGTCGAGTCATCCGTTTCAGCTGAGGATTCTCGGTTAGCTAAAGCTATTGGTTCTCACCGTATTTCAATACTGCCGGTGCTCACCGAGGGGGCGTGCCAGGGCCACTAGTGAATCATTGCCAATATCGCTGATCACTCAGGAAGTGACCGATCTGGGGCATATATTTCTCCCGATCAATGATGACGGGATTGTGCACAGCGTATTTCTGAAAACCGGTTTTTCACAAGCGCATTGGCCAGCGTTGTCACTAGCCGCACTGCAGACGCTGGGTGATATGCCGACAGAGTTAGCTGGGTTGGCAAAGAGCCACGAAGGTCAAGTCGGGCAGGGGGTTGGATCAGCCTGTTCCCGGTGTGGAAGTTCACGCTACTATTTTCGCCGCTCTGCGGGATCAGGGTCTAGTGATCAAAGCTCCTGTCAATATGAATATTGTCGAGGCCCTCGTCCTGTTGCCTTTGATGCTATTGCTGTACTCACGTATGACTCCTCAGTGGGGGTTTGCATCTGCTGTGGTAGGAGCTGGTTACCCAGTACTTTTAAGCTTTCTTCTTTAAAGGTATGGGCGCCTCTGGTACGCGCCGCTCACGGCGAGTGTTCCGGTATTGATTAGCTATCTTTTTTGGAATTGGCATCGCCTGGCCTACATCAATCGGTTTCTGGAAAGGGAGCAAGCCAAGCTGGCGCCCCATATTCCACGTCGAGACACTCAAAACAACGCATTGTTGGCCGACTTTTTTACCACTGCGTCGAGGCATCTGCCGTTGCGCCGCTGGCGATTTAAGTCAGGTGATGAAGAGTATGCAGGTGGCACGGGACTACCAGACATTCGTATCGCTGCTATCGAGGGCTCTTGGTGATATCGACACGGCGTCTATACACACACCTATCCAGGTGGAGAGCCACTATCGATCGAGAGGGTCATCGACGATTCTGGCCATGGAGCTGCGGTTACTCACTACGTCGATACGCTGGCCAGGGTGCGATCCAGAGAGCGTGCTTCAAAGCTAGCGGGATCGATTGAGAAACTACAAACCAATGCATTGCAGCTTAGCGAGCAGATGGATTGGTTACGAAGTATCAAAATGTTTTCCGAAACAATATTGGATGGCAGCCCAACCGGGTTTGGTGTCTGGAATGCTGCCGGTGAATACGTGCATGCCAACCAGTTGATTTATCGAATGATTCCGGGTTTTGAAAAAAAGGCTGATTTTATTGATTTTTTTATGGCTGTGGGGCGTCGTTTTGGCGACACGGAGGACGATGAGCTACTTCGACACCTGGCGTTAGTGTCCAGAGTGGTTACCCTGCATGGTGGCAACGTGGTAGCGAGTAATCTGCTGCAAGGTACCCGGATTACTTTCTTACTGCAACTGGAAAGTGAGTCCAAGGGGCCTGTGTTTGGGTTAGGGCTGAGTGTTTAGCTCTCACTGATTTAGCCAGCCAGTTTATCCAGAACCTCGATGCGACCGTCGTTATGACCAATAATGACTTTGTCCGCACCACGAGCAGCGAATAGTCCGTTGGTTACGACTCCGGGTATTGCGTTGAGTATAGCTTCGAGATCTAGAGGGTTCGTGATGTTGAATCCATAGCAATCGAGAATGATGTTGCCATTGTCGGTTCGTGGTGCTTCCCGGAACTCCGGATCGGCGCCTAGGCGCACAATTTCGCGAGCAACAAAACTTCTGGCCATGGGGATGACTTCAATTGGAAGAGGGAATTCGCCAAGTACATCAACTTGCTTGCTTTGATCGACGATACAAATAAATTCTCGGCTGGCACTGGCAACAATTTTTTCGCGTGTCAGTGCAGCTCCACCACCTTTGATCAGTTGCAGATTAGGGTTGAACTCATCAGCTCCGTCAACGTAGAGCTCGAGTTGTCCTGTCATATTTAGATCAAGGACGTCGATGCCGTGTTCTTTGAGCTTGATTGCGGTCGCTTCAGAACTCGCTACGGCGCCGGTGACGCGTGTTCCAGCTTCAGCTAACAGATCAATGAAGACGTTGACAGTTGAGCCTGTACCGACTCCAAGCACGGTACCGATCTTGACATGTTCGAGTGCTGCAAGTGCAGCTGCACGTTTACCTTGGTTCATACGAGTTTTTCAGGGGGAAACCGAGTACATTGGGGGGTTCCTAAAGAAGCGATCCCGACGCGGCCATTAATGAGCCAGTTACACGACGAGTATATCAAACGCATCCTCTCTGCCCGTGTTTATGACGTGTCTGAAGAGACACGTTTGCACAAGGCACCTCAGCTATCCAAACGTCTTAATAATGAGGTTTGGCTTAAGCGTGAAGATGAGCAATCCATTTTTTCCTTCAAATGTCGAGGGGCATTTAATCGGATTTTCAAGCTCATGGAGGATCAAGAGGTCACAGGCGTTATTGCAGCTTCTGCAGGTAATCATGCGCAAGGTGTTGCCCTGTCAGCGCAAAAATTGGGGATCAGCTCGGTCATTGTCATGCCACAAACTACACCCAGTATCAAAGTTGAGGCGGTTCGCGCTTTGGGTGGGGAAGCCATTTTGCACGGTGATGACTTTGATGCTGCTTTGGTGTTTGCACTGCAGCTGAGTGAGGAGCGCAACTTTCCTTTTATACACCCGTTTGATGATCCGAATACTATCGCGGGGCAAGGAACCGTGGCTGTGGAGATATGCAGGCAACATCCCGGTCCGCTTGATGTGGTCTTTCTTCCCGTTGGGGGGGGAGGGTTGGCAGCAGGTGTCAGTGCGTATATGAAGTACTTGCGTCCAGACGTTAAAATCGTGGGTGTTGAGCCTGTTGAGGCAGCATCTATGCATGATGCGCTAGCGGCTGATGAGAGAATCGTGCTGAAGCACGTGGGCCTGTTTGCAGATGGAGTGGCTGTCAAGCAAGTCGGTGTGCATTCTTTCGAGGTTTGTCGCGAATTTCTCGATGAGGTCATTCTTGTCACTGTCGATGATATGTCCAATGCAATTAAGGATATTTTTAACGAAACCCGAACAATGACAGAGCCAGCAGGAGCATTGGCAGTGGCTGGGATGAAGCAGTATGCCCAGAAACATGGCATCACTGGGCAGACGTTTATTGCCATTAACACCGGTGCTAATTTGAATTTTGACCGGTTACGTCATATCGCCGAACGGGTCGAAATAGGTGATAGTAGAGAGGCACTGTTGGCTGTCACCATTCCAGAGGAGCCAGGCAGTTTTTTACGTTTTTGCCAGACAATAGGCCGGCGTGGAATTACGGAATTCAATTACCGCTATGAGAACTCAGGACAGGCGAATGTATTCGCAGGTATCGAACTTCCTGGTGGCACAGATGAGCGTAACGCCTTGATTGGTCAGCTGGAGGGTGGTGGCTACGGCGTGCTTGACATGAGTTCTAATGATACTGCGAAGCTTCACTTGCGTCACATGGTGGGTGGGCGTGCCCAGTTACCGACAGAGCGTCTATACCGATTCAGGTTTCCAGAGAGGCCGGGGGCGTTGCTGGAGTTTCTCAAGTCGATGGGAGAGCGTTGGAACATCACCTTGTTTCATTACAGAAACCATGGAGCTGCCCATGGTCGGGTGTTGGTAGGGATGAGCTTGCCCGAAGGCGAAGACGAACAGCTGGAATCGTTTATCAGTGCGTTGGGTTATCACTGTGACGAGGAATCTGATAACGCCGCATATCAACTATTTCTGCGCTAGTGGGTGGGCCATTACTGGCTTGATGGGCGGCGTCTTAGGATTCGGGTTTCGGTGACAATGACGTCAAGTGGGACGTCCCACCAATCCGGCAAAACACTAGCTGTTTGCTGAATGTCGTAGGCCACGCCGATCAGCAGCGGCTTGGTTACTTCGTCCTGCAAATGTTTGTTTTCGGCGAATGCGCGATCGTAGAATCCGCCCCCCATCCCCATTCGCTGGCATTGTTCATCAAATCCTACTAAGGGGACTAAAACTGCGTCCAGACTGCCAGACAAGATGCAGGTTGAGATCGCTAAGTCGGGTTCTAGAATGCCAAATTTGTTCTTAATTAGCGTCATGTCATCATCGATTTGCGCAAAAACCATTTGATGGTCACTCTGAATGATCGGGACGTAGGTTTTACACAATCGCTGGCGGGCCGTATCTAGTGCGGGATCTATTCGTACCTCATTGCCGACTGCGAGGTAGCCTCCTATATTCGTAGAGGGCTTAATCAGAGACAGCAGCTTGTGGCAGATTACTGATGAATATTCAAGGACTTGCACGTCCGAGAGTTGACGCCGGGTCGACGATAATTTTTTGCGAAGCTCATTTCGCATGTCTTGGCCTGTCTCCACGACTGTCTCCACGACTGTGTCCAC
>JBLIIE010000109.1:0-17611 GCA_047634635.1 Granulosicoccus sp.
GGCACCGCCAGGCTGGCTCACGCAATTCGCACAGACGCAGAATATTGTCTGCATTACTGCCGATACTCACGTTGATCAATCAGATCGGGTAACTGCATTACTGGGTGCAGAACACTCAATTCTGGCGCACGAAATCTCTGACCCTATGGATGCCAGTTTATTAGCTGCCCTGGCGGGTACTGTGAAGTACTCTGGCGTGCTGATCCTTGCTGTGCCTTTTGCCCTTAATAATAACAATTCATCGTCATTTAGTGACAACGACAATACCCAACTCCTTACATTCAATCAGCAACGTCAGCCGATTAGCAATTTCAGTCATCGGTTCACGAAGTTACTAAAGGCTGCCGAGGAAAAGTATCCGAAGGACATCGTTCTTGCCAGATATCAACCAGGCAGTATGACTCTCAAAGAGACACAATCTCGTCTTCACTCATCTCACACCGCACACAAACATCTACGTTCCTGTCAGGAGTTGACGCTAGCACAGGACGAGCAAGATTCGTTGCTACAGACTGCATGCACGCAGTTGGTCGAGCAAAAATCATTGTGTATCTCGATCATTGGAAAGCGAGGGCGTGGCAAGTCCGCTCTGACAGCACGTATCGCAAACTGGCTTCACGATCAGGACGTTGCCTATCGCATTAGCGCCGTGCATAGCTCCGCTCTTTCAACGTTTCACAAAATCACTGATCACTCGAGTGATGTATATTTTATTCCAGTTCAGGAACTCGGAAAATGCGTTATCGATACGCTAATAATAGATGAGGCCAGCAATATGTCCTTAGCCCTGTTACTCGAGCTAATGACAAATCACAATCGATTGATTCTATGCACCACTGTGGAAGGCTACGAAAGCTCGGGAAGAGCGTTCGAACTACGCACGCAACACTCTATAAAACAGAACTTTGAAGCACAGTTACTTCTGTCTCCCAAAGAGCCGTGGAGATGGTTGACAGATGACCCTATCGAATCATTGATCGACTCACTTGTCTTGAATGGCGCCAAGAGCGCATCTCAGTCTATGGATTGCTCAGACAGCAACTTTGATGAAGTTGTTAATGAGGATATTTTTAGCATTATAAATATCACACAACAAAATTTACTCGACAACGAGCAAGAACTTGAAAACGTTTTTGGTATTCTACGAGAGACACATTACCAGACTACTGTCAAAGACTTACAGCACCTGCTCGATGGCAAAGACACCTTATTATGGGTATTGGAGGAAAAAAAATCCCAGAACATCCTGGCAGTGCTACTGCTCACACTAGAGCGTGGCATAGAGCATTCACTGCATGATGCGATACTGCGTAAACAACGCCGCCTGCCCCACCATCTTCTTACCCAGTTGTTGGCTCAGACTGCAAATTCGACAGATCACCTGACATCCGGCTTTGCAAGAGTTGTCAGAATCTCTGTTGCCCAAAGTATGCGTCGTAAGGGTATCGGTTCGGTGCTTTTAAAACATGTGGAACGTGAGTTGATAAACGATAGTGAAGCATGCAATGGTATACACGCAATCGGTGCAAGTTTCGCAAACGATTCTACGAGCGTGAAATTTTGGCTCCATAACGGATATACAACGTTTCACAAGGGCTATCGCAAAAACCCCAGAACTGGAGAGCATGCAGTCGCAGTACTTAAATCACAGGATGCGACGATCAGGACGTCTCTTATTGCAGCAGCTCAAATATTTGTCGACAATCAAGCGTGGCTATTGGCAGAGACAGGTTCAAACAATTCTGAATTGGCTTGTACGCTATTGCATCCGCAAACGGACGATCAACAACTGCTGGAGCAATTTGCAATGGGCAATAGAAGCGTCCACGACACTTACGCAGCGCTCTCGAGATTTTCGCTCAACCACCCGGTGTCGTTAGAAATGAGAACCGGAGTCTCACGCAAAAATTTCGAAAAGTCATTGCGAGATCAGGTAACTGGCATTCTTAAATCATGAAGGACCGATCCTGTCGCGTGTATCTGCTGCTGTACTAAGCGCATTGTATCGAAACGCCGCCTTGGACATTAACCATTATGCTTAAGGTACACCGCAGATACTGACCCGATTCTAACGCCCCATTTGTACACATTTGTAATATTGTGCAAGCTTCCGTCTGCTTGAAGAATCATCGTGTCCTTCATATCAAGCTCCCAATATTTACCCGTATCGATTAGCACCCTCATGCGGTATTTCATGCTCAGTGTACTGTCGCTCACCATACCGACCGCGTTGCCGATCAATGTATCTGATTCGCCCGTGAAACTACCAGCTTGGGAAACGTCTACCGTCCAAATCCGCATCTCAGTAATCCCGTCATTGAACCGAAGCTCTTCATGAAGGTTCAGTTTGTTGTCAGATAATGTCCCATAAAAATCCCCACAAAAATGACGCCTTGGTTTTCCAAATCTGTCACTAAACCATCCGCTTGCACGGGTATGTCCAGTGAAAAAACCTATAAAATCGAGCTTTGGAGCGTCGCTGGGTATTGATGCAAGTTTTCTAAACGAAAGAACATCAGAGGGTTCCTTCACAGAGCCACCACCGTAGCATCGTGGTTACTGGTACTCATCTAACGTAATCCTCAACGGCAGTTAGACCTGATAAGCGTCACTGTCAGGCCTCAGAAGGCGATCCATGGTTGTTGTCAATACGTCGCTAGTACAACCTCAGATCATCTCTTGCACAGCAACAGCTGTCCCACATCGGTTCTCTCAAATCTAAAACCTGTTTCGCAGTAACTGAGGTAGTAACGCCACATTCGCATAAAGCGTTCATCAAACCCTTGTGTCTGAACGTCTCTGTGGGCGTGCTCAAAGCGTTCACGCCAAAGTGCGAGGGTAGTAGCGTAGCTTTGACCAAACCAGTCGGTATCAACCAGTTCGAATCCGGCTTTGTCGATAAGTTGCCGTAGATGTGTTTTACTGGGTAACATACCGCCCGGAAAAATGTACCGTTGAATAAAATCAGGGCTATCCCGATACTCCTCGAAACGTTCTTCAGCGATGGTAATCACCTGTAGCAGCGCAGTACCACCCTGATCAAGAAGCTCAGCTAGTTTCGTAAAATAGGTGTCCCAATACTGCTCACCCACAGCCTCGAACATTTCGATAGAAACTATGTGATCGTATGTACCTTCGACATGTCGATAGTCTTGATGTCTGAAGTCCGTACTCCCTCTCTGGGACCCATACTCGATAACAGTATTCTTATCGCGGGCATACTTGAGTTGTTCGTGCGATAGCGAAATGCCCTCTACTTGACAGGCCGATTCTTCTGCAAGTTTTTTGGCCATTGCTCCCCAACCACAACCGATTTCCAGAATTTTCGCCCCCGGTTTGGGGCAGAGCGCAGAAACCACCTTCTTGAGCTTGTGATCCTGCGCTTCCTCAAGCGATTCGTTTTCTTCGAAAACGGCCGATGAGTAGCTCATTGAAGGGTCAAGCCACAATTTATAAAAATCATTTCCAAGATCGTAGTGGAATTCAATATTCCTCTGACTTCCTTGCACAGAATTACGGTTTCTACCATGTCTAAATGAATTGATGAGCTGTGCCAGGCGACCACCTGTTGTCATCGCTGCTACTGCCATCTCATTATTCATGATGACTGTAAAAAGATTACGCAGATTGTCGGTACTCCAGTCCCCACGCAAATAGCTCTCGGCAAAACCGTTTTCACCAGCGCTGATCATTTGTCGAATAGGTTTGAAGTTATTAAGCACGATGTGCGCGTTCTGAGTTGGATCATCATCGCGAGTACCGTGGAGCGTCGTGTGTGCATCAGGCCAAGTAACGCTTAATTGACCGATTTTTATGCCATCTAGCAAGTGGTCGAAGCGACGGCCAATGAGACTGCCCAGACTCTGCTGCAATTTATATGCGAAAGGCATCGACGGATTGATAGTTTGATTTTCTAATTCTGCCATTGTTTTTTGTTCTTGATAGCGCTGCAAAATGAACTAGCTAGACCCTTTGGGCAGATGCTTGAACCATGGAACGCCTTTTAAGAAAAGACGGAGTGCCTCCCAGTGAATTCCCAACACAACCTTAAGTGTCTGAAAAGGGAATCTGAGAAATTGTCTCATTAACTGTTTCGCCGATAGCATTTTTCGCTTGGCGGTGTAGCTTGCAGTGATAACGACACTCTCGTTATCACTGGCCCGAATCACTATCACCTGCGTTTCATCAGGATAATTCAATCGAAATTGATAGCTCATATTAATGTGCGCAAAGGGCGACACGAATAACTCTTTGTCGGCGCTCTGTTCTATCCATTGAGTTGAACTTGCAACCTCATTTACCTTTAACACGTAAGCATGCCGCTCACCGAACGTGTTGTGGACTTCATGAACAACAGCAAAGCAGCGGCCTTGTGCATCAAGGCAGTAAAATAAACTTAAAGGGTTAAAGACAAAACCAAGGATTCTCGGATAACAACTCAACAATATACGAGAAGGCGCCGTATTAATATTGGCAGCTACTAATTTACGTTCAATATATTCTGATAAAGATTCAGAATTGTTCTCGCCAAAATCACTGTCAAAGAAAGAAAATATATTAAATCGGTTGTAAGAAAACAGCCACAGCGATTTAGACAACAAGCTAAGTTCAGACAGATCCAACAGCAACGAGAACACGGAATAGCGCATTACATGTTGTTTAGGGCGAGTCCTACGGTGGAAGACCTGTCCCTCATACAAGCAGCTTTTAAAACTCACGCGACAGCCTTTGAAAGAACGGCTAATGTTTGTGAGGGAACAACAATTCTTCCGGACGGATTATCAAGCTGCCACGGCCGCTCTAAACCACCGAGGTGTTCTGCCACAGCCAGACCTGCTTGTACTGCATCTTCGTGAAATCCAGAGCCAAAATAGCTGCCACAAAACCACGTTCTATTCTTACCTTGCAACGTCCACAAAGACTGTTGTGCCTTCCAGGTTTGCGCCGTAAAAACCGGGTGTTGATAGACCTGGGACCGCAAAATAGTATCAGCAGAAAGTGGCGTGTCAGGGTTGAGTGTCACCATGTATTGGGTTTCGGACTCGATATTTTGCAGCTTGTTCATCCAGTAGCTTAGCGATACCCGAGAATTGTCGCCTCCACCATGTTCAACGTAATTCCAGCTACACCAAGCTCTTCTACGTTTGGGCATAACAGCGATATCTGTATGCAAAATAGCCAGATTCGATTCGTACTCAAAATTCGACAATAGGGCAGACTCGTCTGTCGAAGGCTCATCCAGGCAACCCAAAGCCTGATCGGCGTGAGTGGCTATAACCACGTGATCAGCCGTAACAGACTCTCCATAACGGCTGTGAACAACGACATGATCTGAAAAACGCTCGATTCGACTCACTGGAAAATCACAACGCACGGAACCATCACCCAGTGATTGTTTAACGGCTTCAACGTATCTCTCGCTGCCGCCAGTTACTGTTCTCCATTGGGGCCGATCGCTAATTCTGAGCAAACCGTGATTATCACAAAATCTAATAAAAGACGCTGCTGGATAATCCAGTATGCGAATTTTGGATGTGGACCAAATTGCCGCTCCAAACGGCAGTAGATGATCTTGGATAAAAGCTTCTGAATAGCCCTGTTCTGCCAGAAAATCACCCAGTGATTGCTCTGAATTCGCAGGGATCTTACTAGGTGCTTCTCGGTAAAAACGCAGCAGATCTCTCAGCATTCTCCAGAAACGCGGTTTAAGTGGCAGGCTCCGTTGGGCGAGTAGCCCCAGCACAGGGCCGCCTGCATATTCGAAATTGCCATTGTCTCGAGAGACAGCAAACGACATATCACTGGCCTCAGTGTCCACATTCATGGCCTTAAACCATTGTGTCAGGTTCGGGTAGCTGGGTTCATTGTAAACAATGAATCCCGTGTCGATTTTTCGTGCCTCTGGCCCCGGAACCGTTGCGGTGTGCGCGTGACCTCCAAGCCGGTCATCTTTTTCGAGCAATGTTACCCGATGCCGCTTGGCCAATAGCCATGCAGCCGCCAAGCCCGCTGCGCCGCTGCCCACAATGGCAATATGCATTTTGCGCTCTTGAACCATAAAAAAACTTCTACTCTATACCATCAAATGACTAGTGTGCTACGCAAAATGAGCCTATAAAGATCAGATCCACGCTAATTTAAATAGCGTAGTATTAGCTGCATCTATGAACAAACCAGCAATTACAACTCTGAAACCGAAGTCAGACGCGGCGATCGCCCTGCGCAAACGCATGGGTGACAACCTCGTGGCTATTGGCAAGACACAGGACGAAGCCGCTTTCTCAGACATCTATACCTATTATGGCGGTCGAGTAAAATCCTTCCTCATGGGAAAAGGCATGAGCGAGGAAATCTCTGAAGAATTGACGCAGGAGATCATGATCACTGTTTGGCGTCGCGCTGAGAGCTATGACCCTGCCAAAGCCGCAGCCAGTACCTGGCTGTTTACCATCGCAAGGAACCGCCGAATCGATTACCTACGTGGAAATTCAAGAGTTGAAGTAGAACTCGACGACGAAATGCTGGATCTGGAGAATACCGAGGCTGAGTCTCAAGCAAAGTATGTAGATGACCAACAGGCAGCGGAACGCCTTCGAATTGCGCTGGACAAGCTCCCTCAAGAGCAACGGCAGGTCATGCATTTGTCATATTTCAGGGGGCAATCACACGGCGCAATCGCCCAATGGTTAGATTTACCTATCGGAACCGTTAAATCAAGAATCCGATTAGCCATGCAAGCCGTAAGGATAAGTCTGCAGAACGATAGCAGAAACCCACAATAAACCAAAACTATCAGTAAAGTGAGTAAAGCATGAGCGTGTCGCATCATCTGACCGACGAAACATTACAAGACTACTCAGCAGGCGGTCTTGGGGCGTCTATGGAAACCTTGATCGCATGCCACCTCACGGTCTGTCGACACTGCAGAGAAAAAGCGGCTCTCGCCGACAGCGTTGGTGGCGAGTTATTTGAGCAATTCGAGTCAGCACCCATATCACATTCGGCTGCTGACACATTGAAACAAGCGCGAACAGCGGTGTGTTCAAATGCTCGAGAGCCAACTCAAGACTTGAGATTTAAATCTGCCGGTGTGCCAAGACCTCTGGCTAGATTGCTGCCCACGAATCTAGCAGAACTTGACTGGCGTCGAATCGCTCCAGGGATTAAACAAATAAATTTGAGTGACCAGCCTCGAAGTATGGGCGCTTTCAAATTATTGCACTTAGCACCCGGTGTTGTGTTGAGCGCTCATTCTCACAACGACAGGGAACTCACCTACGTTGTGAAAGGCTCTTACCAAGATGAAATTGGTCGGTTCAAGGCCGGCGACATCGCCGACTTAGATGGAAACGTCGCCCACCAGCCGGTTGTCGACACACACGAACCCTGCATTGCTCTAATTGCTTCGCATTCGCCAGTAACCTATAGCGGAATGTTAGGAAAAATAATGCAGCCCTTCATCGGTATTTGACCGATTCAGGGCGTTGCGAGAGACACTGAAAATTTCTCAGTCTTCTCTGTAACTACCATCCAGCACTGCCTGCCACCACTCCTGGTTATCAAGATACCAATCTAGCGTCTTTTCAATACCGGTTTCGAACGAAACTGCCGGCACATAACCCAACTCATCGCGAATACGAGTTGTGTCTATCGCATACCGAAAATCATGCCCTGCTCTATCCGTCACATAGGTGATCAAGGATGCACACTCTTTGCTTGCAGCCGCTGGACACTCAGGGTAGATCTTTTTCAGTTCCTTGTTAGCGGTGAAGCGCTGATCCACGAGCTTGCAAATCAGGCTGACGATATCAATATTAGTCCACTCATTAACACCACCAACGTTGTAGGTCTCTCCAACACGGCCCTTATTCAAAACCTTCTCGATGCCACGAGCGTGGTCTTCGACATACAACCAGTCGCGAATGTTTTTCCCGTCCCCGTAGATAGGAAGAGACTTGCCATGCAGTAAATTGATAATAATTAACGGGATCAGTTTTTCCGGAAAGTGATACGGACCGTAGTTGTTAGAACAATTACTGGTCGTCACGTTCAGACCATAGGTGTGATGGTACGAACGCACAAGAAAATCAGACGCCGCTTTACTCGCCGAGTATGGCGAGTTAGGGGCATAGGCTGTAGTTTCGGTAAACGCAGGATCTTCCATTGAAAGCGTCCCATAGACTTCATCGGTGGAAACATGATGAAAACGGTGATTTTCTGGCGCCCGCTCTTCGGTTTGCCAAACAGCTCTCGCAGCTTTTAGGAGACTGTGTGTGCCCAGAATATTGGCTTCAATGAAAGCATCTGGTCCTTCAATAGAACGATCAACGTGACTTTCTGCAGCAAAGTGAACTATCGTCGTGAGCTCGTTATCTCGCAACAGTGATTTGATTGTCTCTGTTTCATTAATGTCACAAGTGACAAGAGAGCATCGCTCCGAAAGCACGCCGTCAAGGTTGGCACGGTTTCCAGCGTAGGTCATGGCATCCACAATGACGATCACGTCTTCAGGATAGGTTTCCAACCAGTACCGTACAAAATTAGCACCTATAAATCCGGCCGCGCCGGTCACTAGCATACGTCTCACGTTAGCTCCTTAAGCATAGTGCGAAGATCTTCCCGCCAATGTGCAGCTTTGATGCCTAGTTGGCTCCAAGTCCGGGTCAACTCTAGAACGCTATAGTGTGGCCTGGCGGCAGGTGTCGGGTATTGTTCCGTTGTTAGCGGATGAATGGTGATACGGGTGTCCAGCAAACCCAAGTGTTGGCTTTCCTCCGCAATCGCTACAGCAAAGTCATACCAGCTAGCCGCTCCGGCCCCTGTCCAATGCATAATTCCAACGGCTCTCTGCTCTGCCGCCAACCATAATGCCCTGGCCAAGGCGTTAGCCCAGGTAGGTGATCCTATTTGATCAGCGATAACACCCACCTCTCCACGTTCTTGCATCAATCGCAACATGGTTTTAACAAAATTCGCACCATGGGATGAATAAACCCAGGCAGTGCGAACCACCAATGAGGAGTCTGGAAGTGAATCAGCTAGAATTTTTTCACCGGCCAATTTTGTTTTTCCGTAAATACTGACCGGATCCACCTTGGCGTTTTCGGTGAACGGCGAACCATCACCTTTACCGAAAACAAAATCTGTCGATATATGTATCAAATGTGCATTCGTCTGTGATGCTGCCATGCTCAACGTCTCCACGGCATGCGTATTGAGCGCCTCTGCTCTCTCCACATCGCTTTCCGCCTTATCTACTGCCGTGTAGGCAGCAGCGTTAATAATAACGTCAGGAGAAAGCCCCTTGATGGCTGCAAGCACACGCACACGATCAGTGATATCCAATCGCTCGGGCAAATTTAGCAACGTGACATTTGATGGCGTTGTGCGCAGCAGCTCCCAATGCAGCTGACCGCTGTCAGATCCGGTTATGAATACTCGCATTAGTCAAATGCATCGCATTGTTCAAGTGACAAGCCCGCTGCATCCTTAACGGCAAGTAGTGGCTCAGAGCCTTCGATAATCGGCCATTCAATGCCAATGGCAGGATCATTCCATATTAAGCTACGCTCATACTCAGGTAAGTAATAGTCAGTGCATTTGTATTGAAAGTCCGCAGACTCGGATACAACATAAAAACCATGTGCAAACCCGGGTGGCACCCAAAGCTGCCGTTTGTTCGATTCTGAAAGAAGCACACCCGTCCATTGACCAAACTGAGAAGACGATTTACGCATGTCAACTGCCACGTCAAACACTTCACCACTGGTCACTCGAACCAATTTACCTTGGGCATTTTTTAGCTGGTAATGCAAGCCTCTCAGCACTCCTTGAGAGGAGCGGCTGTGATTATCCTGTACGAAGTAGCTCGGCAACCCATGATCCTCAAACAGTTGTTTGTTCCAGGATTCCAGGAAGAAGCCACGATCGTCGCCGAATACTTTGGGTTCGATAATTTTTACCGAATCCAGCTCTGTGTCAATTATCTGCATGCCAACAATAGATAGCCTAAGTTTAGGATCAAAACAAGCACGGTATGTTCCAGCTACCGATCAATCCAGCTGCAGCCCTGTCCAGTGTGAATTCTACTACCGCATTTTCTCGCCCGAGGGATCATAAGAAGCACGTAAGCTGGCCTCAGCGTCAATAATTTGCCCACCCACGTTGATCTGCCACTTATGCGACGCAAGCCAGTCAGCGGTTATTGGCTCAGCATTCTTTACGTAACCCAAGCCAACGGAGGCACCCAAAGTGTGACCGTAGTTTCCTGAAGTCAGGTAGCCAACACAGTCCCCATTCATAACAATAGGTTCGTGATGATAGAAAAGTGGCTCTGGGTCTTTCAGCACAAATTGAACAAGCCGTTTGTTCATAAATGACTTAGTGTCCTTTTGCCTGGCAATGGCGTCATATCCAATAAACGGAATACTCTTACCCATTGCACAGACAAACCCAACACCCGCTTCCAGAGGAGTGTCTTCATCAGCCACATCGTGACCGAAGTGCAAGAACTTCTTTTCTATGCGACAGCTGTCCAATGCATGCAATCCTGCCAACTTAAGTCCATGAGCCTGCCCAGCCAACACCAAACGGTCAAATGTCGGAACAGCCATCTCGGTGGGTATACAAAGCTCCCAGCCAAGCTCTCCAACAAAAGAGACTCGGGTAATGCGTATCGGCGCATAGCCAAGCTCTCCGTTAACACTACGTCCAAACGGAAATGCTTCGTTCGACAGGTCAAGATTGAGCAGGGGCTCTAGCATTGCTCGACTGTTCGGACCCATGACACCAAAAACTGCGTACTGACTGGTCACATCAGTCACTGAACAAAAATCGTCAACGCCAATATGGCGCTTTAGCCAATCAAGGTCCTTGTGGGTCGTTGCAGCCCCACTGATAACCATGAATTCGTTTTCAGCAAGACGGGTAACCGTCAAATCTGCTTCAATGCCGCCACGCTCATTAAGCCAATGTGTATATACAATTTTTTCGGCGCTGGTATCAATGTCTGCAGTACAGATCTTCTGAAGTACAGACACAGCATCTCTACCCTGAACCAGGTATTTGGAAAAGCTGGATTGATCAAATAAGGCAACTGTGTTCCGGGCAGCAGCATGTTCCTGCGCAGAATATTCGAACCAGTTTTGCCGCCCAAAACTGTATTCGTACTCCGGCTTGACGCCCTCTGGCGCATACCAGTTGGGCCGCTCCCAGCCTGCAACTTGACCAAAGCAAGCTCGATTCTCAATCAACCGTTGATGTATGGGAGACATTCTGACATTCCGTCCAGTTTCGAACTGACGAAATGGGTAATGCTTTTCGTAAAGCATCCCTAGGGATTCTTCCGCACGTTCGGCAGCGAATGCCTGTGTCCCCATAAATGGGTACATACGGCGAATGTCATTACCCCAGAGATCCAATGGTGAGTATCCGTAATGCATCCATTCAGCACATGCCTTTCCCAAGCCGCCAGAACTCTGAATGCCAACAGAATTTAACCCTGCAGCGACAAAATAGCCTCGCACTTCAGGAGATTCACCCACGTGGAACTGATCATCGGGAGTAAACGATTCGGGACCACAGAAAAAGCTACGCCAACCGACATCACCCAGCAAAGGAACCCGAATCATAGCGTCTTCAAGAACCGGCATTAGCTGTTCTTCCATATGCCCCGGTAATTCATCGAATGAAAAATCTTCAGGGATACCCAGTTGGCCCCAGGCTACAGCCCTCTTCTCAAAAGCTCCTACCAGCAAACCACCGGCATCTTCTTTGATGTAGACACACTTATCATGGTCTCTCAACACGGGTAAATCGGGTGTTACTGATTCGTGTTTTTCCGTGACAGCATAATAGTGCTCGCAGGCATGCAATGGAATATTGACTCCGCTGCGCTTGCCTAGTTCTCGAGCCCACATGCCACCGCAGTTCACGACGAAATCTGTCTCAATCGTACCTTGGTCGGTAACGACCCCTTTGACACGCTGGTTTTCGATCAAAACATCATCAACCCTGATGCCTTCGATGCATTTTGCACCACGGGCCCTTGCACCTTTTATAAAGGCCATGGTGATCTCGATAGGATTTCCCTTGCCGTCGTGCTCCACGAAGGTGCCTCCAATTAAATCAGAGGTATCAACCAGTGGAAATAATCCTCCGATCTCTTCAGGGGTAACCATATCAACACGTGTGACATTGAATGCGTTATTCATTGCAGCGACACGGCGCAGCTCCTCCCAACGCGCTTCGCTGTGGGCGATACTGAGGCTGCCTACCTGACGGAAGCCGGTGGACTGACCCGTCTCCTCTTCCAACTCATGCAGCAAGCGCATGGAGTACTCAGTGAGACGGGCGTGACTTTCATTAGCTCTGACAGTCCCTATAAGACCGGCTGCGTGCCATGTGGTGCCACAGGCAAATTGTTTACGCTCAAGCAGCACAACGTCTTGCCAACCCAATTTAGCCAGATGATAGGCTACGCTTGCACCAGTCACCCCTCCCCCAATAATGACGGCACTTGCCTTTTTCGGAAGTGATTCAGACACGGGAACATACCTCAATTAGATTTGGTAGGACTAACGCTGTTACTTTGTACCAAATAAACCATGCTGACTCGACCGACAGTTAATTCACCTTGATGGTGCCAGTTTTGTTTTGATCTGCTGATCTACCCGAATAGTCTAGTGACAATTAACTTGTAAGTGGTCGTACAAGTCGCCAAATAGTCAAAAACGAATCTGTAAATATCGCTCGATCTTCTTCGATCCAGGCTTCAAGCTCAGTCGGAGAAAGCCAGCGACCATCATCAACCTCTTCTGGCTGAAGGAGGAGTACCTCATCCGAAATCAGTGTAAAAATTCGCGTGAATTCGAAACCGTTGTGAGCTCCAGGCGGCAAACAGGATACGTACTTCAGGGTTACAGGGCTTGAACTCACCCCAAGCTCTTCAGCTAATTCGCGTACGGCACACTCTAGATAATCTTCCCCACTGTCAACGTGACCAGCTGCGCTGGTGTCCCAGAGTCCCGGACTATTGTCTTTGCTCATACTTCTAAGTTGAACAAACACCTCGCCTTGAGAGTTGAACACCAGCACGTGAGAAGAGCGGTGAAAATGATTTTCAGCGTGGATTTGATCGCGAGGCGCACGGCCAATCACGATATCGTTTTCATCGACGATATCTAACCATTCAATCATGACTACTCTTCTGCAGCGGAATTACGCTACCAGTATATTCTTTCTCAGCACGCGGACATGCTTCTGCAAATCTTTATCGGTCACCAGCTTGTCGCGATAGTATCGCTGGTTCCGACTCATGGTAGTCAGGTCGCGATTAAACCGATTAGCTAAAGCAGTCAAAGTGGCGACGTTCAGCTCCATCGCCAAATAGGCTATGGTCTGGCGTATCTGGCTTTCATGCCTTGCTCGACTCTCATTTTTCAGCGCAGACTCTTTTACGTTTTCTTCCTTACATATGCGCTTGACGAGTTGGTTGAGGGTCATCGGTCTCGGTACGACTTTGGCAGGTTTCAATGCCTTCGCGACAAATCGCTTTCCGCCCAGCACCCGACCACCTTCAGACCCACGCACCAAATCAGTGCGAACCCCTTCATCTTTTCCCGCATCGATATACTTTGCGAAAGCGCTTTTTGAATTCTTGGGTGTTTTACCCAGTGAGCTCAGAACCGCCTCGGTACTCAACCAAGTTTTATCGTCTGTGCCCATGTATCCCGCATAACTGGTCCACTTCGCTTTGTCCGCGCTTTTAGCCACGCCAGATCTGACAGGGTTGTTATGAACGTACCTTACGAGATCGTTCAAATAGACATCCTGATCAATGAGGATAGCTTTGTACCGACCATGAAAGAGAGGACCCTGGCGGTTGTGCGCTTTATTAAAATACCGCGTGTAGCGAAAGGATAGATTCTGCATAACTTTCGACAACGGTGCATCACTGACTTGCAGCGCCATCTGTACATGATCCTTCGCCCAACAATAGGCCAAAATTTTGTGACCGAAGCGACCAGCACCTTCTTCAACAAGCACTTCCCAGGCACGACGGTCAGCCACGCTCTTGAAAATTGACTCGTTTTCTAGTCCTTTCAGGATGACGTGATACACGGCACTGGGAAAGTGGATCCTTGGTTTTCTAGCCATTATAATTCTAAACTTTTTATCAAAAACGGAGGTTTATCGGTAGAACGTATCCAATTTGGATAGCGTTAGTTCATTTATATTACGCGAAACAAGGGTTTCAAAGAAAAACTAGTCGTATCCTAACTTGCATTACGTCTAATTCATAAAAACAGATCAAACATTACTAAAAACATGTACGTGCAAACTTATACTTACTGATCACAATGCCCTAAACTACGGCTTGTGGGTTGGATTGCATCGTTACCTTTTTGTACTTTATGCGTGTTCTAACCTTATGTTTAGCAATCGGTGCCCCACGCACCAATCAGGAGCATTGTATTGAGTGTCTGGCTAGAACGACGTTCGGAGCTGCATAATAACCCAGCTCGCGGATTCAACAGCACCGGAGAAGACAGTCAATTCCAACGTGACCGTGCTCGCATTATCCATAGCGCCTCCTTTCGTAGCTTGCAATCTAAAACGCAAGTACTGGGCCTCGGTGAAAGTGATTTCTATCGCACAAGATTGACCCATTCATTGGAAGTTGCGCAGGTCGGCTCAGGCATATGTGAATGGTTGAGAGATCAAAAAATTAACGCACCACATACGAATCTTATACCTTCTTTTAGCTTAATCGAAGCTGTTTGCCTGGCGCACGATATTGGTCACTCACCTTTTGGCCACGGTGGAGAAGTTGCCATGAACACTATGATGCGAGATCACGGCGGATTTGAAGCAAATGGACAAACTCTGCGCATCCTCGCAAGACTCGGCGAATACTCACCATCATGCGGACTGGACCTTACAAGAAGAACCATGCTCGGCACTATAAAGTATCCAGCCATG
Source organism: Granulosicoccus sp. (assembly GCA_047634635.1). Classification (GTDB taxonomy): domain Bacteria; phylum Pseudomonadota; class Gammaproteobacteria; order Granulosicoccales; family Granulosicoccaceae; genus Granulosicoccus. Next base: position 14,983 of record JBLIIE010000109.1, read on the forward strand.
TACTCTGAAGTTTGCCACTACCAACCCGTTGAATCAGAAAATCCGTTAAATATTGATCATTGGGCGCCCCCAAAATGCATTTACGATGCCGAAAAAGATGTACTGGATTGGTTATTAGATCCGATCACCCAAGCTGATAGAGATCGCTTTCTCTCACTTGATAGTTCGGGCCCTGGTCACGCCCGCACAATTTATAAATCCTTTGACACCAGCATTATGGAACTTGCAGACGACATTGCCTACGGCGTGCACGATCTGGAAGATGCATTGGCTCTTGGCCTGGTGGGCCGTAATGAATGGCAGTCTAAGGTGGTGACTGTCATAGAGTCTCTAGATTCCAACCCGATTAATCAGAAAATGGGAGAATTCAATCAACTACTGTTTAGTGACTCCGCAAAGGATCGCAAGCATGCCATTAGCCGCTTGGTTGGCTACCTCATTAAGAGCATTTTCATAGAAGAACAAGAAGGGTTCGAAACAGACTTACTGCGCTTGCAGGTGCGCATGGAACCTGTGGCGTATGAAATACTGCTGCTGATAAAAGATTTTGTCATGCAACACGTCATTCTGCGCCCTGAACTCCAAATGCTGCAATACAAAGGACAACGCGTAATTGTGCGGCTTTTTGAAATATTCGCCGCTAATCCGAACAGACTCCTACCCACTGCCGTGCGCGAACAATTTGAGCAAACAGGATACCGTGCAATTGCGGATTTTATGTCCAGTATGACAGACGTCTCAGCAGGCAAGCTATATCACAAGTTGCTGAGTCCAACGTCTGGCTCTATATTCGATAGAACTTAAACACCATCAAAGCGACCCCATGCAGCCGCTGCGCTGCATGGGGAAAGGGAGTTGCACTAAACTAAAGGAGCACTTGCTCTACTCCACCCTCGTTTGCTCGATCCACGAACTCATTAGCCCAATTGTCGCCAAATAATCCCTTGGCCAACTCGACGACTATATAGTCTGTTTCGATTCCTGTCTCATCCTTGAAACGACTCAGACCTTGAACACAAGCCGGACAGGAGGTCATCATTTTCACATTATGTGATTTGTCACCAATTTCGACATTATTGTCAGCAAGGTTTGCCTGTAGTTCGCGAGATTTTCTTTCGCGCACTTGAGTTGCAATATCTGGTCGCGCAACTGCAAACGTACCCGCCTCCCCACAACATCGATCAGAAGCTGTTACTGATTTGCCCAGCAAGGCTTCTGTGACCTGCAACGGCTGATACGTCTTCATTGGACTGTGACATGGGTCGTGGTAGACGTAGTGCTCACCAGTAACACCATCCAAGGAGTACTTTTTCTCCATCAGGTATTCATGGATATCCAACAATCTGCATCCCGGAAATATTTTATCAAACTCGTACTTCTGCAATTGATCCATACACGTACCGCAGGAAACGATTACCGTCTTAATATCCAGATAATTCAGAGTGTTTGCGACCCGATGAAACAGCACTCTGTTTTCTGTCGATATCTGTTTGCCTTTGTCGACATCTCCACTGGACGTTTGCGGGTATCCACAACACAAATATCCTGGAGGCAGAACAGTCTTACTGCCTGAATCATAGAGCATGGCAAGCGTGGCCAGCCCGACTTGACTGAACAGACGTTCTGATCCGCAGCCCGGGAAATAGAACACCGCCTCACTGTCATCAGTGACTTTTGCGGGGTCTCTAATAATCGGCACATACTCTTTGTTTTCGATACCTAGCAAAGCACGCGTAGTCTTCGCAGGGAGCATAGCCTTACCGGGCAACTTGCGGTTGACGAAATGAACGACTTGTTCAATTGGACGTGTTCGTCCCGTGGTGCTGAGAGGCTCACGCTTAGCCTTTGCAACAGCCGGTATACGAGACACCAGATCACTCGCGGTTCTTTGCGCCTGAAAGCCCCACTCGACCATTCCCTTACGCATGATTTTAATGGTGGTTGGATCTTTTACATTCAGGAAAGCCATGGACATCTTCGTGCCTAGGCTAAATTTTTTCTGCCCTCGATCATTTAGTATCTTGCGCATCATGATGGATACCTCACCAAAATCAATATCGACAGGGCATGGCGCAAGGCACTTATGGCAAATGGTACAATGGTCCGCAATGTCATTCATTTCATCAAAGTGACGAATAGACAAACCACGGCGAGTTTGCTCTTCGTAAAGAAAAGCCTCGATAATCAAGCCGGTGCCTAGCACCTTATTTCTCGGGGAGTAAAGGAGGTTGGCACCTGGCGAATGAGTGGCGCAAACAGGCTTGCATTTGCCACACCGCAAACAATCCTTAATACTGTCGTTGAGCGCGCCAAGCTCGCTCTGTTCCAATATCAACGCTTCTTGCTGAACAAGCTGCAGAGACGGCGTGTAGGCATTATCAAGACCTGATCCAGGCATGAGCTTGTCTTTATTGAAGTGTCCATTTGGGTCGATCTGATTTTTATAATCGGCAAATGCCTGGATAACAGAGTCATCCATGTATTTGATTTTCGTAAGCCCAATACCATGCTCGCCAGAAATAACCCCATTGAGTAGACGCGCTAATTCCATAACACGCTCGACGATGCCCTCTGCCTGTCGCAACATGGTGTAATCGCTGGAGTTAACAGGAATATTCGTGTGAATATT
>JBLIIE010000110.1:0-17496 GCA_047634635.1 Granulosicoccus sp.
GTGACACAAGGTTGGATAGCGGACCACCGCAGGCCAGTCACTATGCGTTCTACGGCGCTTTGTGCTCCAACACCATCTAGACCTGCTCGTACATAGAGGCCGTAGGGCAAACCCTCTGTGTGCTCGATACAAGGATAGTAAATTCGCTCGAAAAAATCTTTCAATACACCACTCATATAACCGAAATTTTCAGTCGTGCCTAACAGGATGCCATCACAATTGAGTACGTCCTCAGAGGTTGCATCCAGAGGTTCTCTGAAGACAACTTTTATTCCATTGATGTCCTCATGATTTGCACCGTTGACAACCGCATTAGCCAGTTTTTCAGTGTTTAGTGACGGACGATTGATAACAATTAAAAGAGTCTTGGTGGACATGCTGTGATGGGAGAAATCTGTAGTTAACTAACGGGCAAGAAGGTCGTCTTCATGCAATAGGATCGCTGAGGTTGGGTTGTTAAGAATAATGAGTGTGTATATATTGCCTGCCTGCATATTCACTGGTTCGGCGTCAATTCGACTTAGAGAATCAACTAACGAATAATCTCCGGGGCTTACTGATTGATAGCTGGCTGAACTTGCCGACGCTCGGGAGATGTCGGGAAAGCTGACTTCAGAACCACCGGGTGAACTTCCACTGGGCTGTAGAGTAAAAGTGGCTGCCGTATCTTCGTTAGACAGTAGGTTGGCTTGCACCACCCGTAGTTGTGCCAACGAGGGTGTAAGGCTAATCGACATACTGCTCAACAAAACAACATCTAGTACTTGAGTTGCGTTGCCTCTCACTAGGAGCGTGGTCAGAGTGGACCCACCAACGTTCAATGGACGTACGGCCAGTAGTTCGTTTGATGTATCTGGATCTATTAAGATGATATTATTTTCACCCAATGGTAATTGAGCTGTTTGAGTAGAACCGCCTGAAGCTATTGGTGCTGCAAATAGCAAGCTATTACTGGTATCAAGTATTGCAGCGATTGTTCGATCGCTGACGTTTATGAGGTTGATTAAAGGAGTTGTCGTTGTTGTTCCGATCTGCAAATTATCAAAAGATTCTGTTATTGCGTCCGAATCGTTCTCGCCTGCCGATGCATTGGTCACGTCACCTCCCAACCCACTGTCTGAAGTAGCTGTATCTACTACAATAGTTTGCCCGTCGCCAGTGCCGAATAAACCCCCATCGCAAGCACTCAACAGGCAAGCCAATATTGTTAACTGCAAAAATCGAAGGGTACCGTTCTTAGCCCTCATTACTATTCTCCTCGCTTGCGTCTTCGATCCAGTAGACGCCTAAGCCCACGCGGTGTTTCCCGAGGCCTTCAACCGTCGGGTTTGCGCTGCGATCGTATTGTGACAGCGACTTGTCGAACTGCTTTAGCAGCGTTAGTGTTTGTTCAGCGCTCAGAGCCTGGAAGGCGTCTCGCCCTTCATCCGTCACATCGTCATAAGCCACACTCATTTGAAGTCTGCGTTGGGCCCCATTGTTTTGTCGTAAATTGTGATCAAGTGTTGTCAACAAATCTGTAGCACTGGTTGAGAATATGTCTAGCAGAGCAGATTCGCTCTTGTGCGGTACGTAACCTTTACGCATCAAAGAAACTTTGCCATTGATATCTTTGACCGTGCCCACGCGGACAAGCTCATCCAACATGGCTCTTGCAGGTACATCACCGCCAAAGCGTTTTACTAGTTGATTGAAGCTATCTTCCGGATCACCATAGATAAGCGCTTTGGGCTGGCCCCTGGAATTCTGGAATTTCTCGTCTTGCAACCAGCCGGTGATGACGCGAACTGCTCTATTGTGTTTACTAACGCCAGTTCCAACTTCACTGGGAAGTTCTCGGATGCGCTTAACTTCTTTTCTATTAATGCCGGTGATAATGGCTGTGCGCGACACAGTGGGTGACTTGCCGTCTAGCCCGAAATGGTTATCTGCTTCATCGACGTACGCCTGTTTTGCCCAATTCGCGAATTCTGCATGCGAGACACCGTGACGCAGCAGTAGCCGCACCAAGGGTGAAAGCACTCGCGTTACTGCTTTTTGCAAGGATTCATGCATGCATTGTTAAGCGTGGTGATGTGAAAAATAGCCTGGAATATGGACAGACATAGGGTTCCGCTTTACCCTGCAGAGCTCGTGCATTGCTCTTCAGGGTCTGTCTTAATTGGCCAAAAAGTTGGGAATATTATCCCAGTTACGGGATATGTTAACAGGAAAATAAAATGAGTCGAAAACGCAAAACGAATTCTGAGAAATCGCCACTAGTTATGCACCAACTTAGTGCAAACAAGGTGTCGCTCGCCAGTGGCTGCTGGATTAATATATTCGATCCGACCATCGGTGAACTTGCCGGTAGCTGCGGATACGACTATGCCATGATTGATATGGAGCATAGTCCGGTGTCCCTTGATTCGACACTAAATATGATACGAGCTGTGCAGTCAGGTGGTGCAAAAGCCATGGTTCGAGTGCCTGATAAGCAGCCCGTATGGATAGGGCGGTTAATGGATATGGGAGCAGATGCCGTTATGGTGCCCATGGTTAACTCGGTTGAAGAAGCGCAGATTCTTGCCAAATCAGCCGTATATGCTCCTGTGGGTACGCGCGGCATGGCAGCAGGAATTGTACGAGCAACGGGCTATGGTGTAGATACAGATGCGTATCTGTCACATTATCGTGAGAACTTCATGTTGTTGATACAAATTGAATCGAGAGAAGCGGTAGAAGCGGCGGCAGAACTAGCATCTGTTGACGGCATTGATGGAATCTTTATTGGTCCTTACGACCTGGCAGGTAGTCTTGGTAATCTTGGACAGCCTGAACACAAAGAAACACGGGCGGCCATTCGTAAGGTCTTAAAGGCGGTTAAGTCAACGGGTAAGCCAGTGTCAACTTTAACGAATCCTGCCAGAAATGCACGAAGGTTATTTGCTGAGGGTTATCAGTTAGTATTCAGCGGCTCTGATTTGGGTATGATTCGGGGTGCGTTCCAGACGGATGTGGCCAACCATAAAAAATTGTCAGGATGACGCCTGATGAGCAATGAGTTCGCTGTGCAGATTGTTCATCAGGATAGAATCCTGTTGAACTGCTGTTGAAAATCTAAAACTTATTGAGGTCGTTTAAGACGGCTCCGCATTTCCGCATAAGCGACTCTATTGCCCATACGGCGATCTGGCTGTGGTTCGCCACTGGCTGTTATGCGCATTTGCGATCGTCTATCACTCAATCGATTTTTAAACTTCCGGCGCTCTATTTTCTGAACATTACGTGTCAGCATTTCAGCCGAAAGTTTATAGATCTTAGCTTGCTCTAATCCACGCGGAATTTCCCGCTGCGCACTTAGTGATGGTGGTATGTTTGTCTGTTCGTTCATATTTTCCATTGATATCAAAATCCTGGAATTTAGTGAGTGATTGCTTGTTGTTTATCAAGCAGCTAGTGTGTTGGGCTAGGCGGCTAAGTCAATATCATCCGAATCCTGCTCATTCATCAGGTAAGCGATACGCGTGGATAACCAGAAGCTTATTTTTTCTTCAAGTACATGCTCTTCAAACGGTTTAGACATGTAGTCATCCATACCTGCCGCTAGACACTTCTCTGAATCTCCTATCATCGCATTTGCTGTGAGTGCGATTATGGGTATTCGAGACTTGCCACTCTCTATTTCTCGCTCGCGAATCGCTTTGGTTGCTTCGTATCCATCTAGCACTGGCATTTGACAATCCATTAGAATCAAATCGAAATCGCTTTCGGCCACAGCATCGAATCCTTCTTGACCATTGCCAGCGACATCAGCGTTAAAGCCTATTTTTTCAAGCATGCCAATGGCAACTTCCTGATTGATGACGTTGTCTTCGACCACCAGTACGTTAATATCAGAATACGTTTTTAATCGAGCTGTTATCAGTTCATCCTGAATGGCCTTATCTTCAATTTTGCCACTGATGGCGCTTTCCAGAATAAGTCCTAATTCAGATCGTTTAACCGGCTTGGTAATTTGCGCAGCTATACGAGTATTCTTGTGCGGATACAGCTCTGGTGACTGTTCTGTGACATATGCCATAGGAATCAATTTGATGTTGTCAAAAACCGGATCAGCTTGTATACACCGAACGAATATCTCTCCTGGCATATCGCTAAGCTGTGCACTGAAAAGTATAATCTCTGGTGACGTTCTATTAGCTACGCTAGTTCGTAGTATTCCCAGTGCGTCTTCCCCAGAGTTCGCAATAACAGTCTCTAGACAGAGTTCCTCAAGAAGACGACTGATTAGTTCGGCTGATGCTTTATTTTTCTCTATTAATAATACCTTACGTGCTGTAACTGGCTGACGCTTTGCCTTGTAAGTCAGGGAGTTGCCAGAGATTGGCAGTGTTATCTTAAACCAGAACTCACTGCCTTTGCCGATAGTTGAATTGACACCTATTTCTCCACCCATCCCTTCTATGAGCTTGCGGCTGATAGCCAGGCCAAGACCAGTGCCTCCAAACTTACGGGTTGTTGAACCATCTGCTTGTTCAAAGGATTGAAAAACTGTCTCAAGCGCTGACTGCTGTATGCCAACACCCGTATCAGACACAGTGAAAAGCAGGGTTGCGTTGTTCTCAACTTGATTAATTTTTCGGACCATAATTTTGACTTCACCTTCGGTGGTGAATTTCACAGCATTGCCCATCAAATTTGTCAAAACTTGTCTTAATCGGGTAGGGTCACCTTTGACAAATTGCTTTACTTCACCGTTTATGTCACACAGGAGCTCAAGGCTTTTAGTATTAGCTTGCTCCGTTAGAGCCAGTGCACAGCCTTCAACAACCTCTTCTAGATCAAAATCTATTTTTTCAAATTCCAGTTTCCCAGCTTCTACTTTTGAAAAATCAAGAATGTCGTTGATCAATGTCAATAGTGACCGCCCGGAAGTGGTTGCTATTTTTACTTGTTCAATTTGTTCTGGATCCAGTGTAGTACTTTTTAGTAGCGAAAGCATACCGAGTACGCCGTTCATAGGAGTACGCAGCTCGTGAGACATGTTGGCAAGAAATTCTGATTTCGCTTTTGAAGCCTCTTCGAGTTCTTGCTCTTTCTGTTTTCTTAGCTCAAGAATAGTCCCTAGTTCATTGGCCGAGTTGCCCAAGTCAGTGAGTTCACGAGCAGCTACAATATTTAGGGTGCCCTCGAGCCTATTAGCATTTAAACCGAGTAGGTGGTCGTGTATTTGCTTGATTGGAGCAACCACGAGGCTGTTGATTAATGCAACGACAATTAGCGCTTGAATCAACGACATGGTTGCTGCATATATATAAATTTTTGCAGCATAGGCTCGAATGTCTTCCTGCTGTTGTTTAACATTCCACTTTAATGTTATTCGACCAAAAGACTCACCATCCAGTATGACGTCATGAGAGAAATCCAGACACCAGGATTGATCGATATTGTCACTCTTTACCCACCGCGTTAGTGCGACGCCTCGTTTGTTGTAAATAGTAACTGCTTCTATCTCTGGAGCCTTGTCGACTATACGTCTGATATTGTTGTCAAGGCTTCTTTTGTCTTCCACGAGGATGGCTTGTAACGATGCAGCAGATAACATTGAAACAAGATTCTGAGTATCCTCGTGAATTTTTTTACCGAAATCTTTTGTCTCGTTGTACCTTACAAATTCGGCTGCACCAAGCCCGACAGCCAGGATGGTGCATCCCATAACCAGTATGATTTGTTGGCGTAACGGCCAGTTTCTAAATATTCTGGCGAACACTGCTATTTAGATCTCTTGTTTTCGCTGAAAATACCGAAGTTCAGCGTCAAAGTCTCTTTTCCACTCGCAGGTGTTACAACCGTAAGCGCGGCTACCAATGTAAGAAGCTGATAAGTTCGCCTGAGTGACCTGGCACGCATTCTAAACGGGTCCTGTGAGTAATAAAAATCAAGATCGGCACAAGCTCACAGTTCTGAAGAGGACGTTTAGGCACAGTTTTTAAAATGTGAAATGGGGTGTCGAAACGAAATTACTGTTACTTAGTGGATGTGCATCCGTACATAAATGCTGAATCATTTCATATCTGTTACACATTAAGGAAGCTATTAATTTGCCGATAGAATCACAGCGGCGGCGATGTTTTATGTCTCTCTTTGACGATCATCAAAAAACGCCAATGGCTTTCATAGAGTCAAAAAAAGGAGGTCGTATTGCAGTGGAATCGATAGAAGTATCTGCGGAAGATCCTGTATGTAGATTGCCAGCACGCGGATATCACTCAAACAAGACTATACGATTGGCACTTAAACTCACGGGTATATGTTTTCTGTGGTTGTTTGCCTTTTTTGCTTTAGCTGCGCTAAAACTTAATACGTCACCCTGGGATATTTACTGGTTCAGCAACCCGAGTCTCAATAGTAGTCTGCCAAACATACTGATGGCGCTCAGAATCGAAATGATTGCGCTTAGTTTTGTTACAGTATTGGCGATTTATCTGATCTTGCGTAAAGAATCATTGCTGTCACTGGAGGCTGACAAATTATTTGCCGGTACATTCTATGTTGATAGTGAAAGGGCTCTGCCGGTTATGGGCAATATTGCGATGAAAGACAATAGTGTAGGAGAATCAGGCGTAGGCGCGTCTAATGACGCAAATACAAAAAAGAAACAGATACCGACCTCCACACGCAGTGGAGAAAACACTACAGTTCAGAGACGCAACGGTAATTTAGAATCCCAGCTGAGGATTGCAACCGATGAACTAGATCGTGTTCGTAGAGAATTATTAGATTGTCGTGACGAATTAGAACAGGCAAATCTTGCAAAATCAGACTTCCTGGTCAATATGAGTCACGAGCTGTTAACACCAATGAACGGTATTGTTGGTATGACCGATTTACTGTTAGGCGGTGACCTTCCTCCACGAGAGATGCGTTTCGCTAACTCAATTGCGGGTTCTTCCAATGCCTTGCTAGATATTATCAATGATCTGCTGGATTTCTCGAAGATTGAATCAGGTACATTACGACTTGAAACTGCTCGTTTTTCTCTAAGACACTGCGTGGACGATGTTTGTTCGTCCTTGGCTATAAACGCTCATGGCAAGAATATTGAGCTTTTGTGCTACGTTGATGACAACGTCCCAGAGACAATGGAAGGTGATCCTTACCGGATTAATCAAATTATAAACAACCTTGTGGCTAACGCCATCGCGTTTACGGATACAGGTGAGGTTGTTGTTCGATTGTCACGCGCTGAGGAAAGCGCTAGCTTGTCTACATACCATTGCGAGGTACAGGATACCGGTGTTGGTATGTCTCCGGAGATGCAGGCTCAGTTGTTCGTTGCTTTTACTCAACAAGACGCTTCTGTAAACCGCAGCCATGGCGGTATTGGTTTGGGCTTGGCTATTACCAAGGAGCTCGTTTCCATGATGGGTGGAGAAATAACGTTTAAAAGTCGATTAGGTGAAGGTACGTGTTTTACTTTCACAATGGACCTCGCTGAGGTTAGTGACGAAGATGTGGTCTCTCCTCGCCGTCGTACGATGGTAGGCGCACATGTTCTGGTTGTTGATGATAATGATACTAACCGTACAATTCTGTTTCATCAGTTGACCAACTGGGGGCTTGTGGTTGAAACTGTTGAAAGTGGGAAGCTAGCGCTGGAGCTTCTACGTGAATCACACGATGTTGGGCAGGCTTTTGATGCGGTAGTGGTTGATTTGGATATGCCTGGAATGGATGGGCTGGAATTAGCAAGGCGCATTCAACAGTATCCGGATTTCAAGAACATAAAGTCTTTATTACTGACATCGTCAAGTCTGGAATTGGGTAAAGAAGAAATCCGTAAGCTGGGTATTAACATGTATGTGCGCAAGCCGGTCCGTCAGTCTGTTTTGCATGAGTGCCTTCTTTCGCTCATGCCCAATCAGTCAGGATTGCCACTATCTGAAATACAGAGCCAGCCAAAACCTAAAAATGCGCGAGTATTGCTTGTCGTAGACAATATGGTTAACCGCAATGTAGCTATGGAAATGTTGGCACAACTCGGCTGCAAAGTATCACTGGCTGATAATGGTGACGCTGCGGTGGCTATGGGTGAGGTGGAGAAATACGACATCGTATTGATGGACTGTCAGATGCGGTTGATGGATGGCTATGAAGCAACTCGTAGAATCAAAACGCTCGGATGTCTAAACGCTCATACGCCGGTAGTTGCCTTAACAGCTAATGCCACCACTGGCGATCGGGAAAAATGTCTATCTGCTGGAATGGACGATTACGTTAGTAAGCCTGTTCTTACTCGTACGCTTTCGTACATGCTAGATAAGTGGGTTGCCCACCCAATCAATAAACTTGATCCCAATGTGCTTGATCAAGACCCCACATTGTTGTTCTCGGGTGAGCGTGAGTCTGACCTTCGGACAACCGGTGTGTGGGGAGAGATTAGCGTGGATCCGTTACCAACTGCCGCTGAAGTTAAAACAACGACGAAACTAACACCCAATCAACCTGAGGTGGCTCCGACCTCAAATATCAAATCAACAAGAGTTATCAGTAAGGTATCTACTCAATTTGAATCAAGTATTAATATCGAGGCAATTGACGCCATTCGAGCCATGCAACGTCCTGGTAAAGATGATCTATTGACAAAGATTGTTAGCGCATTTTCTACGAAAACTCCTGATCTCATTGAGCAAATGCAGGGCGCTGCAAATGATGCTGAGATGGTTGCAGCTGGAGCGCGGGGCTTAGGTATTAGTAGTGCATACCTAGGGGCGGAAAAAATGTCTTCGTTGTGCAAACGCATTGAATCGGTAGTTGCCGATAGTGGGCCTGATGATCTGGCCCAACTAGTGTCCTCGCTAAAGGAGGAGTATGAATCTGTGACCGAGCAACTCAATACTATTGTAAAAGCAGCCTGACTCTACGTTTCAAGAACCAATTTGGCTCTGCCATTGTTATGTGTTGGCAGTAAAGCGTCCAGATTAATATCCTATATAACGGATTAAATCCTTTCAATAGGAAAAATGATAGGGTACGATCACACATACTGGATAGAAGTTGGAGCTAATCGTGAACGCAAGATTCGAGACTCACCTGAATGAAACGCTGGACGACATCAAAGCGTCTGGTCTGTATAAAAAAGAGCGGCCACTTTTGTCTAGCCAAGCCGGACGCATTTCAGTGTCAAGCGAAAATTCTAAGCGTGACGGTGTTATAAATCTTTGCGCTAATAACTATTTGGGTTTGGCAAATCACCCGTCATTGATTAGCGCCGCAAAATCGGCTCTTGATGATTTTGGGTACGGCATGGCTAGCGTGCGTTTCATTTGCGGAACACACGAACTCCATAAGACACTCGAGCATGGACTTGCGAGGTTTCTGGAAAAGGATGATGCGATATTATTCGCTGCGTGCTTTGACGCTAATGGCGGCTTGTTTGAATCCTTGCTAGGACCTGAAGACGCAATCATTTCCGACTCACTGAATCATGCCTCCATCATAGACGGCATTCGTTTGTGCAAAGCAAATCGATACCGTTATGAAAACTCCGATATGGATGATTTAGAGCGTCAATTGAAGACGGCTCGGGAGGCTGGCGCGCGCTTCATCATGATCGCCACTGATGGTGTTTTTTCAATGGACGGGTATTTGGCGAATTTGCCGGAGATAACCGTTCTTGCAGAGCAATATGATGCATTAGTCATGGTAGATGACTGCCATGCAACCGGGTTTATGGGGCCTAAAGGCATCGGTACTGCAGCTCATTTTGGTGTTAACGATAAAATTGACATAGTCACTGGCACGTTGGGCAAAGCACTTGGTGGTGCAATAGGCGGCTATATCGCAGGTAGTCAGTCCATTATTGACTTGCTACGTCAGCGCGCCCGGCCATATCTATTTTCCAATGCGTTACCACCAAGTGTCGTGGCAGCGTCCATTGAAGCACTTCGGTTGCTGGAGAATAGTGATGACCTTCGCAGTCGCTTGTTTGAAAATACGGTGTATTGGCGTGAAGGATTGATGAATTTAGGTTTTACTTTAAACCCTGGTGAGCATCCAATCATTCCGATTTTGTTGGGGGAAGCAAAAGTGGCTCAGGACGTAGCCAGTCGTTTATATGAAAAAGGCGTGTACGTGTCGGGATTTTTCTTCCCGGTGGTGCCCAAAGGTTCCGCTCGGATTAGAACTCAAATGAGTGCTGATCTAACAATCGCTGATCTTGATTGTGCACTAGCAGCTTTTGAAGAAGTAGGGTGTGACACGGGAGTATTGATGTGAATGCGGTCTGGCAAAAATCAATGAAAGCGCTGATCAAGGCTCATCCGAAGGAAGGCTTATGGTTGCAGGATGCTCCAGTTCCGGAAGTAGGCTCTGAAGATGTATTGATAAGAATTAATAAAACGGGGATTTGCGGAACTGATATCCATATTTGGAAATGGGACGAGTGGGCTTCGAATACAGTGCCGGTGCCCTTAATTACGGGCCATGAGTTCGCTGGCGAAATTGTTGAACTCGGTAGTTCTGTTAAGGGATTAAACGTCGGTCAGCGTGTCACTGGGGAAGGACACCTGGTAGGAAACGTGTCCAGACAGTCTAGAGCGGGCAAATTGCACCTAGATCCAGATACACGTGGCATTGGTGTCAATGAACCTGGAGCATTTGCTGAATTCTTGTGTCTGCAAGCCTTTAACGTGGTGCCGCTTCCGGATGATATAAATGACGATATTGGCGCAATTATGGACCCCTTGGGCAATGCCGTTCACACAGCGCTAAGTTTTGATTTAGTGAGCGAGGATGTGCTGATCACCGGTGCCGGACCCATTGGCATAATGGCCGCTGCAGTGGCGCGACATGCGGGCGCGCGACACGTTGTGATTACGGATGTGAATCCACAGCGGCTCGCTCTTGCCGTGCAGGTCGCTGATGTAGTGCCCGTTAATGTAGCTGTGGAAGACTTGCGAGATGTGATGGATAAGCTTGGACTAAAAGAGGGCTTTGATGTCGGCATGGAGATGTCTGGAAACCAAGTGGCTCTGGATCAGATGGTAGAGGCTATGGTCATGGGTGGTCGCATAGCCATGTTAGGCATCCCACCGGGAAAAAGCCCTGTTGATTGGTCTCGTATTGTGTTCAAAGCGATTAACTTGAAAGGAGTGTACGGTCGTGAGATTTTTGAAACTTGGTACAAGATGATCGCGATGTTGCAAAATGGATTGGACGTATCGAAAGTCATTACCCATAGATACTCTGCACTTGACTACGAAAGCGGATTCGCGGATATGCTTGGTGGCTCCAGCGGTAAGGTTGTTTTGGATTGGACCTCGCTCAGATAATCCCAGTCAATCGAAACAATGCGCAATAAACTAGTCAACACGCGGGACTCGGTATTTACATGGCCAATGATGAGATCACTAAACGACTAGCCAGCCGGCTTAAGCAGGCACGTCAGGAACGCAGCTTGAGCCTTGAGGCCTTGGCCAATCTGTCGGGTGTTTCAAAGTCAATGCTTTCGCAGGTTGAGCGTGGAGAGAGTAGTCCCACTGTCGCATTCATGTGGAATCTGACTAAGGCGCTGAATGTAGATTTTGCGGGATTACTTGATAGTGGTCCGAACGAACGCAGCCCTATTAGAGAAATCATTCGTGCAGAGCAAACCCCCGTGATCCTGTCACAAGGGGAAGGATGCAAAATACGCATTCTCAGTGCTCCAGAAAGTGTTGGAGATACCGAGATTTATGATCTGGAATTTGAAGCAAATGCCATGCTTGCGAGTGAACCACACCGTTCCGGCTGCATAGAAAATCTCACTGTATTTGCTGGCACCTTGATCGTCACGACTGATGGTGTGTCAGAATCCATAAACAAGGGAGATACCATTCGATACTGTGCTGATCGACCCCATTCCATCAGGGCGAAAAACAAAAGAGGACGTGCCGTATTGATTGTTACCGGGTCATAGTATTATTGCAAAAAAAGCCTGACTCTAAGCCTCAGGCTACATCAATAAGCAATATAGCTCTTTTACGTGAAAACTTATAGATCCATCATTAGTTGTGAGTCTTCGACAATTGGATCGAGGTCCACACCTTCGTAGAAGTCAAAAATGGTGTCTACGACGAACTGTGGATCATCAGTGACCTGAATTAGACTAAGGTCATTAGCGCTGATCGTGCCAACGTCTACCAATGTTGTTTCACACCAATTCAGGAAGCCGGCCCAGAATTCTGTACCAAAAAGAATGATTGGTATGCGTTTGGATTTACCAGTTTGCACCAGCGTCAGAATTTCAGCCATCTCGTCAAGCGTGCCGAAACCACCGGGCATGACGACATAGGCCGAGGCGTACTTTACGAACATGACCTTCCTGGCGAAGAAGTATTTGAAGTTGAGGCTGATGTCCTGATACGGGTTTCCGGATTGTTCGTGCGGTAGTTTGATATTCAGGCCGACACTTGCCGATTTCCCGGCAAATGCTCCCTTATTGGCGGCTTCCATAACACCCGGGCCACCGCCACTAACCACTGCAAAGCCGGAGTCGGAGAGTAATCGGCTGATTTCCTCGCTGACCTGGTAATAGGGGTGATCAGGTTTGAAGCGCGCAGATCCAAAAATACTCACAGAGGGGCTGAGGTCTGCCAACTGTTGAAAGCCTTCAACAAACTCGGACATGATTTGGAAAATTTTCCAAGAGTCACGAGTCAAGGCCTTGTCACGGGCATCGCGGCGCATCTGATTCTGAGTGGGTAGCTGTCTCATCGACTCTTCCTATTTGATATGCGTAATGATTGTCTTTGGCAGGTCGCCAGGGCACGGGTTAGGTACACTAGGACCCTGTCCGAGAATAGACTGATCTCACGCCCTCGTTACGATCGCTATTCTCGGACAGGCCCTTAGCGTCACTACCCTGTCAGGTGTTTTTTATGTCCAGCGCCAAAATCGAAGAAGCTGCCGACCGTCCTGTTGTATTGGTGGATGGATCGGCGTACCTTTATCGGGCGTTTCACGCCATGCCACCATTAACCAATGCAAAAGGCCAGCCTACTGGCGCAATTTATGGCGTGGTCAATATGTTGCGGCGCTTGTTAAGCGACTACCAACCGGAAGTGATGGTTGTGGTGTTTGATGCCAGCGGTAAGACGTTTCGAGATGATATCTACGCTGAGTATAAGGCGAACCGCGCCAGCATGCCCGATGACATGCGAACTCAGATCAAGCCGCTTTACTCGATAGTGGAGAAAATGGGATTTCCGCTGGTGATTATTGAAGGTGTGGAGGCTGACGACGTTATAGGAACATTATCGGTTCAAGCTACCGCCGCTGGGTTGAAAACCGTGATATCCACAGGGGATAAGGACATGGCTCAGCTAGTTAATGAGCACGTCACGCTGGTGAATACCATGACCAACACCGTTATGGACGTACAGGGCGTTATGGATAAATTCGGTGTAAAGCCATCCCAGATCATCGATTATCTGACTCTTGTGGGTGACACATCAGACAATATCCCTGGCGTGCCGAGCTGTGGGCCCAAGACAGCAGTGAAGTGGCTTGCAGCTCACGAGACGCTGAAAGTAGTCATCGAAAATGCCGAATCTGTTAAGGGTAAAATTGGTGAAAAGCTGCGTGATTCCATTGCTCATCTGCCTATGTCTCAAGACTTAGCCACTATTCGCCTAGAAGTTAAATTGCCTAAACCACTGCGCGAGTTAGCGATGGGCGAGCCAGACCGTGAAGGATTGGTCGAACTCTACAAGGAACTCGAATTCAAGACCTGGAGCCGCGAACTCGCTGAAGGCCTATCCCCCCTAGGAAAAAGTGGAAAAGGGGACAGTGGAGTTTCCGAAAAAGGGGACGGAGGAGTTTCTAAAGTAGACGGAGCCGCTCTGGATGGTGCCGCGACAACTGCTGCCACTGCGGATTCGGTCAATCGCGAGTACGAAACCATCACAACGCTTGACGCACTGGATGAATGGATTGAGAAACTAGAGCAGGCTGAACTGTTTGCATTCGACACTGAAACTACCAGTCTTGATTATATGAAAGCTGAAGTAGTGGGTGTGTCCTTTGCCATTGATGATGGTAAGGCAGCTTATGTGCCTCTAACGCACGACTACGAGGAAGCACCGGTGCAGTTGGACCGTCAGGTAGTTCTGGATAGACTGAAGCCCTTACTAGAGGGTGATAAGCGAAACCTGGTTGGGCAACATATAAAGTACGATATTAATGTGCTACGCAATCACGGTGTAGAGCTTGTCAACGTGGCTCACGATACGATGCTTGAATCGTATGTGCTTAACAGTACCGCGACGCGCCACAACATGGATGCATTGGCAGATAAATATCTAGGTGTTTCTACGATCAAGTTTGAAGACGTAGCTGGAAAAGGTAAAAAACAACTCACGTTTAATCAGATTGACATCGATATTGCCAGCCCCTATGCCGCTGAAGATGCTGACATCACATTGCGTTTGCACAAAGTGCTCTGGCCTAAGCTTGAAGCTGAACCCACGTTAAAGGCCTTGTATCTGGATGTGGAGTTGCCTTCTTTGCATGCGCTCTCGCACATTGAGTACACCGGTGTTCGCATAGATGCAGAGATGCTGGAAAAACAAGGAGCGAGCATCGCAACAACGATTGCGCGCGTGAAAGCAGAAGCGTTTGAAGATGCTGGCCGAGAGTTCAATTTGGGTTCACCCAAGCAGATTGGTGAGATTTTTTTTGAAGAAAAGCAGTTTCCGATTATCCGTAAAACGCCGAAGGGTCAGCCCTCAACGGCAGAAGATGTCTTGGAACAATTGGCTATTGATTACCCGTTGCCGCGATTGATTCTGCAACATCGTAGTTTGACGAAGCTGATGTCTACGTACATTGAAAAGCTGCCCTTGCAAATCAATCCTACAACTAATCGTGTACATACATCTTACAATCAGGCTATCGCCTCAACGGGGCGCTTATCCAGTACCGATCCCAATTTACAGAATATACCTGTCAGAACTGAAGAAGGACGACGGATTCGTGAGGCGTTTATCGCAGAGCCTGGTTACCGATTACTGGCAGCAGACTACTCGCAAATTGAGCTCCGCATCATGGCGCACCTGTCTGGTGATGCTGGTTTGGTAACTGCGTTCGAGCAATCATTGGATGTGCACAAGGCGACGGCAGCTGAAGTGTTTGGTGTGTCATTAGATGCTGTCGATTCAGATCAACGTCGTTCTGCTAAAGCCATAAACTTTGGATTGATTTATGGTATGTCAGCCTTTGGTTTAGCCAAACAATTGGACATTGGCCGAGGTGAGGCTCAGCAATACATCAATTTGTACTTCGAACGTTACCCAGGTGTTAAAGCTTATATGGATGACACACGTGCACTAGCTAAAGAGCAAGGCTATGTAGAAACCGTATACGGTCGACGATTGTATTTGCCTGACATAAACGCTCGTAATGCCCAGATGCGAAACTATGCGGAACGCACTGCTATCAACGCGCCCATGCAAGGTACTGCAGCGGACATAATTAAACGCGCGATGATATCGGTTGATAACTGGTTAAGAGCCGAAAACATTGATGCTCGCATCATCATGCAAGTGCACGATGAACTGGTGCTGGAAGTCAAAGCTGGAGAACTTGAATCTGTGGGTGAGCAGGTTCAGCGCATTATGATTGAAGCTGCAACGCTTAGAGTTCCTCTGGAAGTCGATGTGGGTATAGGTAATAGTTGGGAAGAGGCTCATTAGTTTGCTGAGTGATTCAAATGAATCCTTCCTGCTCATCAATTAAAAACCTCTGGGCCTCAAGTTTAGTTGTGTGCGTGTCCTTACTAGCCAGCTGTACAGATTTTACGAAAGCCAACGGACGTGTTGTGGATACGTTTGGAATGGCATTGGACAATGTCTTTGTCACGATTGAACATGGTCAAGGTTTGTTGCAATCCACAACGACCAATAACAGATGTAATTGAGCCGTGTTTGTTAATTTGTGTTGGAGCCAACCCGATACTCACATTCGCCAAGCAGGACTATGAATCTGTTGAAACGACCGTTGAGCAGTTTGAAAACGTTTGCGTGAACGTCTGGATGCAAGTAGTCGGGGATAGGTCGCAAGAGGTCAGAGTAGAATTCTGTTAGAGCTTAATTGCTGGATAATATTTCTTATGTGCTTTACGACGTAGGGCGATTAAGAATTAGTACCTTATACGGTTTGCTAGATTGCAGGCGTTAGGCGATGTGGATTCTGCCATAGGCTTCTTACACAGAGCTTTTGCTATAAATACTAGCCCTGACTAAATCCGCATTGATATGTTGAGTTATAGTGTTAGCAATTAGGAAACTACCATTTTTATTGTTATCGTCGAGGGACGTGACTATGGCTTCTAAAGGGACATCGAAGCTACCGGCTGGGAATATGAAAACCTAAATCCATTTGGATCAGTGTTTTCCAGGCGCATTTTGCCTTTAAGTTGAGCGGCAATTTCATGGCAAATAGCCAGTCCCAATCCAGCGCCAAATCCGGTGGCTTGATCTGAGGAGCGGTAGAAAGGAATGTGTAGTTTCTCTAGCTGGTCAGTTGGTACGCCGGGTCCGTTGTCTGTAACACAAAAGCACCCATCACCATTCTGAAGTGTGATCTCTATAAGCACTTGTCCACCGTTGGGAGAGAATTTTATGGCATTTGATAAAGCGTTTCTTACAAGATGTTGTAGTTGATAACTTGAGTCATGCAGAAAGACGTTATCGTTTCTTCCGACAACTAGGTCAATATCCTTGTCCTCCGCCATAACGTATAGGTCAGCCACTTGAGATTTTACCAGTTCATTCAAACTGACCACCTCAATGCTGCTGGCTTCACTGGTCTGAGCTCTTGCCAAATCGAGAAGCTGGTTTACTAATCGGTTTAGCCTTTGTATACCTAGTGTTAATGAATTTAGACGCGTTTCTTTTGTTTTCGAATCAACGGCTTTCTGAACATTTTCTACTTCGAGTGATAGCGCGGTAATGGGTGTTCTAAGTTCGTGCGCCGCATCAGCTATGAATCTCTGTTGTTGTTGGTTGTACATTTCGTTTTTTTTAAGCAGTAATTCAATTGAGGAAACAAAGGGAAGTATTTCCTTGGGGATTTCATCTTTGCTATCAATATCCAGAGTCAGGGAATCGGTACCTGAAATTTTTTGCGAAATAGCCACAAGGGGTTTGAAGCTATGACGAACAACTAGGAATACTAGTGCTGGTATTAGAAGCAACAAAATTAGAAGCGGTATTGCTGTGTTCTTGGCACTGTTTACAGCCAGTTTCGTACTGACACCGTGCTTTTGAGAAATTGCGAATCGTTTGTTGGTGCTAGTATTTCGTGTGATGTAGATACGCCACAGCCTGTGTCTTGCATTAACAGTTTGAAAACCGTCTTCGATTGATCGATCAATTTCGAATCCTGGTATGTTTGCTCCGCCGATTTCCCATACCCGAACTCCGTCGTCATAGTCATCGTCTTTGAATACGCCTGAGTCATATGGCGACCCAA
>JBLIIE010000111.1:0-17464 GCA_047634635.1 Granulosicoccus sp.
TCTCCTATCTATTTGAGAAGCAGGGTGTGTTGAATTTCCCTTCAGGTTCCGATGAGGACACCATCATGGAGGCAGCGCTTGAGGCGGGAGCCGACGATATTATCACTGAGGACGATGGTTCAATAGAGGTACTGACTACCGCAGAATCGTTTGTGGATGTCAAGGAAGCCCTCATAGCGGGCAATCTTGTGGCTGAGCATTCGGAAGTCACCATGCGAGCAGCAACCTCCGTTGAACTGGATGTCGAACAAGGTCAAAAGCTACTTAAGCTAATTGATGCTTTGGAAGATCTGGATGATGTGCAAGACGTATTTACCAACGCAGAAATTCCGGGCGATGCCTACGCGTGAGGCATTCGCGCCCACATGGACTGATTCGCGTTTTAGGCATTGATCCGGGGTCGGTAATTACTGGCTATGGACTCATTGAATCTGACGGGGCTCGTAGCTTTCATTTAACACACGGTCATATTCGCGTGAAGGGTGAGAGTTTTCCAGAACGGTTAGGGCATATCCACTCTGAGCTTGTTGAGATCATTAATCAATGGCAACCGCAAGAGGTTGCCATTGAGCAAGTATTTTTAAGTAACAATCCCATGTCTGCGCTAAAGCTCGGGCAGGCTCGAGGTGCCGCTATTACTGCAGCTGTTTCCAGACAGCTTCCAGTGGCTGAATATGCGCCTCGTTTGGTAAAAAAAGTTGTTACCGGCTCAGGTGCCGCTGATAAGCATCAAGTGCAAACGATGGTCAAGGCGATGTTGCAAATAGAATCCATTCTGCAAGTAGATGCTGCAGATGGACTTGCCATTGCTATCTGTCATGCGCACTCCAGAAACGTCAATGCTGCATCTCTTTCCGGTGGTGCAGCGTTGGCACCCAGAAAACGTGCTCGGGGAAGAGGTTTACGACGATGATTGGACGTCTAACGGGTGTGCTTCTGGAGAAGAATCCACCCTCATTGTTAATCGATGTTCAGGGTGTTGGCTACGAAGTCGATGCCCCTATGTCTACATTTTACGTATTGCCAGCCATAGGTGAGACGGTTGGTGTATTTACGCATCTGGTTGTTCGGGATGATGCTCACTTGCTATTTGGGTTTGCTACTGCAACAGAGCGCGTGTTATTCCGAGCCCTCTTAAAAGTAAATGGAGTGGGAGCCAAGGTGGCGTTAGCAATTCTGTCTGGTCTTAGCACCGATGAATTCCTAAGTTGTGTGGCCACGAAAGACGTTGCAGCGTTAGTGCGGGTTCCTGGTATTGGCAAGAAAACTGCCGAACGTTTGCTTATTGAATTGGAGGATAAAGTGGCTGCGCTAGGTGTTGGCACAATGCCTTCAGGAGCGTCTATCGTCACCGACGAGCAGACCACCCGGACACAGGCTGAAGACGCATTGGCATCGTTGGGTTACAAACCAGCGGAAGCTAGCCGTTTACTGGATAAGACGGCAACAGCGGACCAAAGTGTGGAACAGATGATTCGAGCAGCGTTGAGAAGTGCTTCCAAGTGATTTTCATGATTGTGCAAGCATCTCCTGAGGAATATAAATCGTGAGCGAATTAGAGCGATTGGTTGTAGGCGATGCCCGGCGTGAGGATGCTCAGGAACGAGCTATGCGGCCCAAATTGCTGGCGGACTACCATGGTCAGCCTGCAGTTACCGAGCAGATGGAACTATTTATTGCGGCTGCCAAATTACGTGAAGAAGCGCTTGATCACGTTTTGGTGTTTGGCCCGCCTGGTTTGGGAAAAACAACACTAGCCAACATCATTGCCAATGAGCTGGATGTAAGGATTTTGCACACCTCAGGACCGGTTCTTGAGCGCCCAGGAGACCTTGCTGCCATATTGACTAACCTTGAGGCTAACGATGTTCTATTCATTGATGAAATTCATCGCATGAGTGCCTTGGTAGAGGAGGTGCTTTATCCGGCGATGGAGGATTATCAAATTGACATCATGACGGGAGAGGGTGTCAGTGCAAGATCATTCAAGATTGATTTGCCGCCATTTACATTGGTGGGTGCAACGACACGTGCTGGTTTGTTGACAGCGCCTTTGCGGGACAGATTTGGCATAGTTCAGCGATTGGAATTTTATGAAGTTGCTGACCTAGCGGGTATTGTTGCTCGATCCGCCCGATTGCTGGACGTTGGAATTGATGAAAGGGGTTGCGTTGAGATTGCACGTCGGGCCCGGGGCACGCCTAGAATTGCCAATCGCCTGCTGCGCAGAGTGCGCGATTATGCAGATATCAAGGCAGACGGGTCTATTAATACTGATACTGCAGATAAAGCCCTCAACCTTTTAAATGTCGACAAACTTGGGCTAGACGCCATGGATCGCCGACTACTTAACGCCATTATTCATACTTTTGATGGTGGCCCCGTTGGTGTGGATAACCTGGGTGCCGCGTTGAGCGAGGAAACTGGCACCCTCGAAGAGGTTATCGAGCCTTATCTCATACAGCAGGGCCTGTTGATGAGAACCCCGCGTGGCCGTGTAGTCACACCCCGCACATACAGACATTTTGGCCTGGAAGTGCCAGCGCCGATCGAACGGTAGCTAATGTCGCTGCACTAAATATCGAAGGGCGATACAATATGCTCTAGCTGTGCTCGGGATTTTTATTGCAAAATATTCAAAAAATTCATTGCGATACACTTCCTGTTGCCTGTATTTTGTATTTGTCTGTAATACTCATCCATGCTGCGTTATTCGATTCCGATTAGGATTTACATTGAAGACACCGATGCGGGTGGCATTGTGTATTACGCTAACTACCTCAAGTTCATGGAGCGCGCTCGAACAGAGTGGCTCAGAGCATGTGGTGTAGAGCTGGATCTATGGCAAAACCAACATCGAAAGCTGTTTGTGGTGCGATCAGTTCAGATCGATTTTTATTCGCCTGCAAGGTTTAACGAGCAACTAACTGCGTGTGCCAAATTAGTGACTTTGAAGTCAGCAAGTCTGATCTGCGAACAACGTATCATGCGAGGCGATATGCTACTCACTGAAGCGACAGTGCAGTTAGTTTGTATTAATGCGGATTCAATGAGTCCATGCGCAATCCCATCAGAAATAAGAGAGGCGATGACTCGTGAACGGTGAATTGTCTATTCTTCATCTTGTGCTGGATGCCAGTCCTGTTGTTCAAGGTGTTATGGTGATTTTAGTCATTGCCTCTGTTATGTCTTGGGCGCTGATTCTAGGAAAATCCCGACAACTGCGGCGCGCCAGAAAAATGGCTGACGACTTCGAGCAGGACTTTTGGGGGTCTTCAGATATTTCAGGAACATATTCCAAGCTTACGATGAGGCGGGGCACACTGGATGGTCTGGAAAGGATGTTCGAGGCCGGATTTTCAGAGTTTGGTAGGCTGAGAAGAAAGACCAATAGTGACGAAATCATCATGGATGGTTCAAGCCGAGCTATGAGGATTGCTCTATCACGCGAAGCTGATATCGTAGAAAATCATCTGCCGTTTCTAGCGACCGTAGGTTCCATCAGTCCCTACATTGGCTTGTTTGGCACCGTGTGGGGTATTATGAACTCATTCACAGCCTTGGGTAATGTGCAGCAAGCTACCCTGGCTATGGTAGCGCCTGGAATTGCTGAAGCGCTAATAGCCACCGCAATCGGTTTGTTTGCGGCTATCCCTGCAGTCATTTTTTACAATCGGTTTTCTACTGATGTCGATCGACTATTAAATCGATATGAAAATTTTGCAGAAGAGTTTACAACGGTATTGCAACGCCAGGCGATAAGACGTGGCGATAAAGACACAGAGACTCAGTAGTGGCATTATCTAAACGCCATCAGCTGCCTGGGGTAGGGGTGAATTGTGGCTAGAGCAGTACCTCAATTCCGCTCACGCCGTCGGGTTAGGCGTCAAGTAGCTGAAATCAATGTCGTGCCCTACATCGATGTTATGTTGGTGCTGCTGGTCATATTCATGATCACAGCGCCCCTGCTTCAGACCGGTGTCGAAATTGATCTACCCGATGCTGCTGCGACACCTATCGCTGAATCAACTGGCGAAGCTTCCGAACCGCTGATTCTGTCTGTAAGCAGTGACAGTGAGTGGTTCCTTAATGTGGGTGAAGAGCCAGAGGCTCCTTTATCGCGCGAAGAAATTTTGCGCTTAGCATCCGCTGTGTTGCGACTGGACCCTACAAGACGTGTGTTAGTGGCCGGTGACAAGAGCATCGACTACGGTCAAATTATGCAAGCCATGGTGACACTGCAACTCGCAGGTGCTCCTGAAATTGGATTGATGTCGGATCCAGCGCAATAACGGTATGTTTACTCTTCTGCGTAAATATCCATTCGCCGTTTTCTTCTCTTTACTGCTGCATGGTGGTTTAGTCGCTGCGCTGATTTATCAAATTAATAGAGAGCCAGAACTCCCGGGACTTGCTTTGACCATTGATGCGCCTATTCAGGCGGTTGCTGTTAGTGAGGCGGATATCCAGGCCGAAGTAGACCGACTTCAAGCTCTGGAAGAGCAGAGGCAGCAACAAGCTATAGAAGAACAAGAGGCGTTGGAGTCAACGGTTGCTGCATTGGAGGCTGCCAGAATTGCAGCAGAAGATCGACTCCGAGAAGCTGAAGAGCTGACAGAGCAGCAACGTGCTGAATCAGAAGAAGAACGTTCCCGGATTGAGGCTCTTCAGCAACAAGCTTTAGAGTTGGAGCGTCAGCGTGAACTGCAACGGGCGAAAGCTGAAACTGAACAGGCTCAGTTAAAGGCCTTGCGAGAGCAGGAGGCCAGTATGACGGAGAGGCAGGTACTCGAAAGAGAAGCCACGCTTGAGCGCCTCAGGCAGGAAAGACTCCGCGAAGAGGAGCGAATCAGCGCAGCACAGGCTCAGCTTGTGCAGGAAACGCAGCGGATAGAGGACGCTCGCATCAAGACTGACGAGGAACGCCAACGGCTGAGCGAATTGCAGCGCGAAGCTGAAGAGAATACCCGCAAGTTGCAGGAAGAGGCTCGGACGGCGAATGATGAAAAAGATAAGGCAACTGCTGAGAAATTAAAGCTTCAGGAACAATCTCGTCTGGCTGAAATCGAAAAAACCAAACTCGAAGAGCAAGCTCGTGTGGCTGAAGCAGAAAGAGAACTCGCTGAACAAGAGACACGAAAAGCGCAGGCAGAAAAAGAGCGCATCGAAAAAGAACGTCAGGACGCAGAAGAAGCCGAAAAACGTGCAAAAGCTGCTGCTGATCGGGCAGATGCTGAAGTTGCCAGGCTAAGACTCGAGAGGGAATTGGCGGCTGCTGAGGCTGAAAAACGGGCAACAGCTGAGAGCGACCGTGCTGAGGCAGAAGCTGCCAGATTAAGACTCGAACGGGAATTAGCAGCAGCCGAAGCTGAAAAAAAACAGTTAAGGGAAGAGGCTGAGCGTGAGCAGGCTGCTGCTGAACTGGCGAGACAGCGAGCTGAGGACGCACGAGTTGCAGAAGAAAAGCGACTAGCTGCTGAAGTTGCTCGGCTTGAAGCTGAAAAAAAACTGGCGGAGGCTGAGCGTTCTGCTCGCATCGCTGAAGAACAAAGGCAGATAGAGGAGGCAAGAGCTGCTCAGGAAAAACGATTAGCTGAAGAGCTGAGAATAACTGAGGAACGCCGGTTGGCAGAAGCGCAAAGGGCGGCTGAGCAGCAAAGACTGGCCGAAGAGGCGCGGTTAGTAGAAGCTCGTCGAATAGCACTACTTGAGTTGGCAGCTGAGCAGCAACGTGCAGAGGAAAAAGCGCGAATTTTAGAAGAAGATCGTGTGACTCAAGAGCGAGCTCGAGTTGCAGAGGAAGCTCGCATTCTCGAAGCGCTGCGCCAGGCTGAGATAGTCAGAGTTGCAGAGGAGGTGCGAGTCGTAGAAGCGCTGCGCCAGGCTGAGATAGTCAGAGCTGCAGAGGAGGTGCGAGTCGTAGAAGCGCTGCGCCAGGCTGAAGTAGTCAGAGCCACAGAAGAAGCGCGAATTGTCGAATTGCAACGCCAGGTTGAGGAAGCTCGAGTAGCAGAGCAGACACGAATTATCGAAGTGCAACGCGAAGCTGAGGAAGTACGAGTTGCCGAAGAGACTCGCAAAGCTGATCAGGAACGTTTGGTGGCAGAGCAACAAAAATTAGAAAATTTACGTATAGCCCAGGAACAGCAAGAGGCTGAAGAAGTGCGAATTCAGGTGGAAGAACGGAAAGCCGCAGAGGTTCAGCAGGCGCGCATAATAGAAGAAAAACGCCAAGCTGATGATGCTAGAAAGGCTGAACAGGCCCGTAAAGCTTCTGAGGCTGAGGATGCCAGAAAGTTAGAGGAGGCCCGCAAAGAGGATATAGAGCGACAGAAGGTGGTCGCAGCTCAGAGAGCTCAAGCCGAAAAGCTCGCGGCACAAAAAGCCGAGGAGGAACGGGTTGTTGCACTCGCGGCTGAACAAAGTACACGATTGGCTCAGCGACAACAGCGTGAACTAATTAGGCTTCGCACACTCTACTTTAATTCAATCAGGCAGCGCGTTGAGAGGAGCTGGCGTAAACCTCCAGGCCTACAAGGCAGAGTCGACTGCACTGTTAGCGTATTGCAATCTGTTGTGGGTGAGGTTCTAAAGGTGGTGGTGGATGGGTGCGAAGGCGGCAACGCGGCATTGAGAAAATCTGTCGAGAATGCTGTACGAGCCGCTTCTCCATTGCCTGCAGCTCCAGATCCGAAATTATTTGATCGACGTGTTCGGTTTTATTTCAGACCCAGTTAAATCCTGAGTGTCAATTATCAGTCGATAATCTGCAGGATTAATTTCCACTTAGACCGATAAGGTGGTCCGTTTTAGTTGCTGATGGTTTAGGATTCGCTAATTACTCATATATGTCGGACACTGAAGACTTGTTTTTCAAAGCACAGATAAAATCTTGGACATTGATATTGCTGTTTTTACTCAGCACTTTTGCGATGCCTGCTGCAGCCTTAATTGAAATCGAAATAACTCAAGGTGGTGAGAACGCGATACCCATCGCCATCGTACCTTTTGGCTGGGAGGGTGGAGGCAAGGCGCCAGAGGATATTGCTCTGATTATTACAGCCGATCTACAGCGGAGTGGAAACTTTTCGCCATTGAACAGAAATGATCTTGTATCCAATCCTGTGAGTGGCGATGTTCCGCGTTTTGCGAACTGGAGAATTTCTGGCGCAGACTTTCTGCTTATTGGTGGGATTCGGCCCGATGGAGCAGGCTACGTTGTTGAATTCCAGTTATTCGATGTGTTGCAGCAATCGCTGTTGTCGGGTTTCAGTTTTCAGGTAACCGATCAAACTCTACGCAGTGCAGCGCATCAGATATCCGATGAAATTTATGAAGAGATTCTAGGTATCTCTGGAGCATTCAACACACAAATAGCTTTTGTGTCGGTGAAAGGTCAGGTTGGATCAAGAACCTACAAATTACAATTGGCAGATGCTGATGGCGAAAATCCTCAGGCGATGCTCACATCACCGCGTCCCATTCTTTCACCTGCCTGGGCACCGGACGGGATTCGTATCGCCTACGTTTCGTTTGAAAACAAAACACAATCAGCAATCTACGTCCAGAATCGACAACTAGGCAGTCGCATCAAGGTAGTATCTCGCCCTGGAATCAATGGGGCACCAAGTTGGTCGCCTGATGGGAAACGTCTTGCTGTCACCTTGTCTTATGAAGGAAGCCCTGACGTTTACATCATCCAGTTAGACACAGGAAGATCCCGTCGGGTCACCAACAGCGAGGCTATTGATACAGAACCTGTTTGGGTCGATGACAACACCTTGATATTCACTTCCGATCGAAGTGGAGGGCCTCAGCTTTATGAGGTTTCAACAAGAGGCGGAAGAGCCAAGCGAATAACGTTTGAGGGATCCTACAATGCCAGCGCGACAGTGTCACCAGATGGGTCAAGCGTGGCTTTCGTACATGGTACCGGTTCCGGATTCCAAATTGGCGTCATTGATCGCCCCACTGGTCTTTTTCAGACGTTGACGCAGGGCACACTCGACGAATCTCCCAGTTTTTCACCTAATGGGCAGATGATTATCTTTGCGACCGAAAAGAATGGTCGAGGTGCCCTAGGAGCGCTTTCACTTGATGGAAGTGTTTCGCAAAGTCTCACATTGGATGACGGCGGCTCTGTTCGTGAGCCGGCCTGGTCTCCCTATTCTCAATAGCTTAAGTGTAATTCAAAGGTCTCAGTCATGTTAAAAACTCCATTATTTACAATGCTGCTTGCTACATCGCTAATCAGCGCGTGTGGCACAGCGCCTACGCGAGACTCGTCCACGCAGAATATCGTGCCGATAAAGGATAACAGTACAGTCGTTCTGCCTGTCACTATTGATGGTGTTCAGGGTTTTGAGAATGTGGATCCCAGCTCTGTTGCTGGCAGAGCACCTTTGGATAGGGTCATATATTTCGATTATGACAAGTCAGAACTGCGTGCAGAGTTTCTGGATATTGTTGCGCAGCATGGACGTTTTCTTGCGCAGAATCCTGCAGGTCGAGTAAGGTTGGAAGGTCACACTGATGAACGGGGTACGCGTGAATACAACATAGCGTTGGGCGAAGCTCGGGCCAAAACCATTGCCCGCATGCTGCAGCTGCAAGGCGTAGGTGAGGCGCAATCTCGAACGGTTAGTTATGGCGAAGAGCTTCCTGTGGACGAAGCTCACAACAATGACGCTTGGGCGAAGAACCGCAGAGTGAATGTTATTTACGAATCGGAAATTCAAAATTAAATGAATAATAAGGCCAGTCTATTTCCCAACGTTGTCCCGGCATTGTGTGTATTACTATTTTCTGTGAGTAGTACTGCTCTTGCTCAGGAACGACTCAGCTTGAAATCTGTCGATTCACGATTGAGTCGCATTGAACGAGTCATGGATCAATCTCTGCTGGAGCAGTTGCAAAAGGTGGATTCCTTGCAAGCGGAGATCCGCAAGCTGCGTGGTGAAATAGAGAGTCTAAGTTACGAAGTAGATACGATGATCAAGCGCAATTCAGACTTGTACGCTGACACTGACAGACGTATTACGGATATGGAAGAGAATCAGGGTTCTCTAGATTTCTTCAGTAATGAAGGTGGGCTTTCTGAAGGAGATTTAGGTGGAGGTTTTATGGATGAGACTGCTTTACCTGCAGTTGGCACTGGCACGGCAGCTGCCCCGGCGGTGTTTGTGGAGAAGCGAAGTAATCCTATTCCTATGGCCACTGCTGCGGATTTCGGTAATGGACCGCGCCCCCCCACAGGCGATCTTCGAGATACCGCCACACAGGCAGAGAAGGCAGGTTATAGCCGAGCCTACGATTTGCTGGTTCGTGGTCAGAATGACAGTGCAGTTCGCTCGTTTAACGAATTTCTAGTTAGCTTCCCCGATGGGCCCTATTCTGACAATGCCTGGTACTGGCAGGGTGAGGCGATGTACGCGCAACGGAACTTTGATTCAGCCCTGCGTAACTTTGGCGTTGTTGTTAATTCTTTCCCTAAGAGCACTAAAGTGCCTGATGCGCGTCTGAAAATTGGCTTTGCATTGTACGAGCAACAAAATTTTGGCGAAGCACGAGATATACTTACTGGTGTGCAAAATGCCTATCCAGGTCGCTCTGCTGCGGTTTTAGCCAGAAAGCGACTGCAGAAAATGGCGAGAGATGGTCAGTAAGTCGTATTAGCTTGTTCAAAGTACCCACTATTTATAATTTATGCGGTATCATTCGCCCTCGGCACGCTAGAGAGCTCTGCTGCCGAGCCGGATAATTCCGGATTTGATATCTTTTGGGGGCGTTAGCTCAGTTGGTAGAGCATCTGACTTTTAATCAGGTGGTCGCTGGTTCGAACCCAGCACGCCCCACCATTTTCCCAAAAGATATTTTGCCTGCTTGCAGGCCTGCCCTAATTATCGAGTAACTGTAATAGGGGTTTTTCAAAAACATAAAACATGAGGCACAGGGTCTCGTTCTGTAACCTGATTGAGTCACAGAATACTGAAGAAACCTGTGTTGTCGCCGATTTTAGTGAAGGTGACCGTCCATCGTTAAACCAATGGGCAGTATTTTCAACTTCACTAGTCCGACACTTATGGCCCATTGGCAACAGAAACGGAATACCGCAACGAACTCGAGCAAGAGGCAGCTTCCTGTGCTTGAGGTATTAGAACCTCGTGTATTGTATTCCGCGGATTCTGTTGGCAGCTTACTACCTTTGTTGCTACCTGATGAACTCGACACACTGGAGTCACTAGGCACTTCACTACTCTTCGATGCTCAGAGCGTAATCGATGAGAATGATCTGTTGCCAGAGCCACTAACAGACACCGATTCGGTTAAGCACGTAGTGTTCATCGATTCAGCAGTGCCTGAGTTCGACGCCTTAAGAAATTCGGCAGAAAGCGAATCGACAACAGTGATTATTATTGATGCCTATGAAAATGGTGTGTCTGTTATTAGCCAAACCCTTGCACAACATTCTTCTCTTAATTCCATCCAGATTATTTCACATGGTGCCAGTGGTCAATTATTTCTGGGTAATCAGAATGTTGACGAACAAGTTTTATGGAAGGAGCAGCCAGCCCTCTCGCGTTGGTCTAATGCTTTGAGTGACGGCGGTGATATTCTACTGCTTGGTTGCGATGTGGCAGCTGGGGAAGATGGCAATAGCTTTGTACAACAGCTGGCATTACTCACTGGTGCCGATGTTGCCGCTAGTGATGACCTTTCGGGCCATGCAAGCCTTAAGGCAGATTGGGATCTTGAAATCTCCAGTGGACCCATAGAGGCTGTGGTGCAACTGGATTCAAATATTCAAAGTAATTGGTCTTATAAGCTTGGGGATATAGAAGTCGATACGACCCTTGATAAATTCGATGCTGCGATTCAGAACACCTGGGACGTTGGTACTCTTATATCCCATCGTTCAGCTAATAATGGCTTCGAGGTATCGTTACGGGAGGCACTCTACGTTGCTCAGAATCTTCCTGATATCGACGTCATAACTCTACCTGGAGGCGTATTCACGCTAACACTGACATCAGGTGACGCGGATGGAAAGTGGGGTGATCTTAATGTCTCTGAAGATACTTCCATTATAGGTGAGAATAGCTTAGGCAACCCTACGGTTATCAACCAGGATGTTGTGAATCAGAGAATATTCACGGCAAACGGCGGTACATTGTTGTTGGAGAGCTTGACTATTGCCAATGCTGACACTTCGCTGGTTGCTGGTGGTGGAGCAATATACTCTGCTGGCTCTGTTGTGTTGATTGATTCAATCCTTGAAAACAACAGCAGTGGCGAGAATGGAGGTGCGGTTGCTACCCAAGGGGATTTGACACTTGAGCGAACCCGAGTGTTGAACAACAGTAGCGAAAAATCTGGTGGTGCGCTTTATGCCGATGGTGAGCTGACTATTCTGGAAAGTATATTCACTGGAAATAGTTCACTTGACGATGGTGGTGCCGTATACGCTAACGGAGATTCGTTCTTTATTCACGACTCCGGGTTTACTGCCAACTTCACAGATTCTGTCGTCACCTCGGGCATGATTGGTAACGGTGGCGCAGTCGCAGGTACTGCTGATATTGAAATTCTCAGAAGTTCCTTTGATAATAATGAAACTCGTAACGTCAATTTACTTTCTAAGGGTGGTGCCGTGTACCACGAAGGCTCGGGAACACTCAGTATTTCTGACGTAACGTTTTCTGCAAACAGTTCAGTCTCTGGCGGTGCGATTTACACTGATCAAACTGCTAGCGTTTCTAATGCGACGTTTGTTGGTAATGAAGCTACCCTTACCGGCTCGGCGATACAGTCTGATGGTGGGATCGTACACGTTGGCAGCTCAATATTTTCTGGCAATGAATTTGTCAATCCTCCAGTCGTTGGTCCTACTTACGTTGTAACAGGCCCTCAATATATTCTTGCAGGCAACGTTGCATCTGAGGGGTTTAATCTCTACGATTTTGATCCTACATCTCAGATGGCACTGGGCACTGGTGATTTAGTTAATACCACGGCAGGCTCTGTAGCTACGCAGTTGGATGCTCTCTCTGAGTTGGACGGAAGCTACGTGAAAGTTCATGCTCTCAATGAAGGTAGTCAGGCCATTAATGCTGGAAGAGTGCCTATCTCAGGTGCTGAGGATTCTCAAGGTATGCGCCGCGATCAAGTTACTGATATTGGTGCATCGGAATACAACTCCGCTTCTTCCATTGTTTACTGGGCAGATGCTGCTGGTGGCATTTTTCGATCTGATGCAGATTTTTCAAATGTGCAGCAGATACTGTTTGGAGCAACAAACCCTAACTCAATAAAAGTTGATGAAAGTTCATCGAAGATATATTGGCTGACAAACGGAGCTGGTAACGGCAGTGGCATTATCGATTTAATGTCAGCATCACTGGATGGTATTAGTGGAGAAACAACCTTGCTGAGTAATCTTGTTGCAGCAAGCAGTTTGGCTCTCAATTCCGCAGCCAGTCACTTGTATGTTGCTTTTGCCGGTAATACTCCTCGTGTAGATCGATACGATATGCAAGATTTACTGGCGACTCCTGTC
This sequence comes from Granulosicoccus sp., assembly GCA_047634635.1. Lineage (GTDB taxonomy): Bacteria > Pseudomonadota > Gammaproteobacteria > Granulosicoccales > Granulosicoccaceae > Granulosicoccus. The sequence goes on from JBLIIE010000111.1 coordinate 12,557, forward strand.
ACTGTTGTCACTAACAACGGTGGGAATATTACGTCCATTAATCAAAATCAAATCATTCTAGACCCTGAGGAAATGGTGTTTAACGCTACAACAGAAAAGTTGTTCTGGTCTGAGCAGGGTAATGGGAATGCTTCGTCAATTCGAATTTTCGATGTGGCATTAAATAGCATCGACTTGATGGCAGCGACAGCGAATTCTATTGCAGTAAATCCGGAGGGTACATCGGTATTCTGGACTGATACCACAGCCGACTCCATAGCTGAATTTGACTCAGATTCTGCAACGCTTAACCAAACACCAGTAGATGTTGCAGATACCAATCCAGCGGGGATTGCCTACGCTAAGTCTGAAGACTTGCTCGTTTGGATCTCTGATGCTGCCTCGAGTATTTCATCAACCAATGTAGAGGATAAAACGCTGCAGGCTAGATATGAGCATAGTTTGGTAGTAAGTGATGTTGCAACTATGCGCACGACAACTGTGACGGCTATCCCTGTCATCACAACCAACAGTGATATGACTGTTCCTGAGGGTTCAGCTAGATTACTTCCAAAAACAAATCTTATTGCGACTGATCCTGACACCGATGTGGGCGACATTGTCTATACAGTGACGCGAATACCTTTGCATGGTTATTTAACTTTGTCTGGTAATCTGACTTCCTCATTTACTCAACAGGATTTGGATGGGGATCTAGTTAATTACATACACGATGGAACTGAAACGCTTACTGATCAAATGGAGTTTCAATTGTCGGATGGAATTAACAGCTCCGATCGTTTTAAATATGATATCCAATTAATCCCGGTCAATGATGCTCCAACGCTGCGTGTTGAAATCGACGCTCAGGGTATGCCATTAAAGATGCCTATTCAAGAAGCTGGAACTTATGTCCTTAACCCTGCAGTTCTCATAGGCTTTGATGCAGAGACGACACCCGCGGCACTTATCTATCACATAACCTCTGCGGTAAGTGCTGGAAGTTTTACAGTTGAGGGTGTTGAAGCGACAAGTTTCACAGGCACTCAATTGGCCACAGGGTTCGTGCAATTTGAGCATGACGGATCAGAAAATATTCCGGACAGCCTTCAAATCAAACTGGTTGATGGAAGTGCCTCTGATGCTGAGTCTGGTACTGTCACTCTGGACTTTGAATATGTGCCGCAAAATGATTCACCAGTTCTGACAACAATAGCGACATCAGTGTTCGAGAATGGCAATGTTCAGATCACCAATCAGAATCTTGTTATCGAGGACCCTGATCTGGGTTTTGGAAACATTATCTATAACTTGTCGGAGATTCCTTCCCACGGCGCGATAGAGGTGTTGGGGCGTGGTCTATTGTTGTCAACTGCTGCTACGTTTACACAGATAGAGTTGAACTCGGGATTAGTTTTCTATACACCAAATGTTAACAATGCAGAGGATGAAACCTACCAGCTGGTATTCGTTGCAACTGATCCGGAAGGTGGGAGTTCAGGCCCGGTACCAATGGGAATAGTAGTAACCGGTGTTAACAACACTCCTATTCTCACTACAGTGCCGTTTGAAGTCGAAGAGGGACGGCAATTTGTCTTAACCGGCGCAAACTTCGACGTAAGTGATCCTGATTCCTTTTCTCAGAGTTGGGAGTTGAGTTATCGAGATACTGAAGAGATGAATGGATCAATCTCAATTTATAATCAATCTGATGAGCCAGACAGCGACGGATACAGCTACTTTTCATACCGAGATCTACTGATTGGAAACGTTGCATACAACCACGATGGGAGTGAGGGAGATAGTGCACAAATAGCCTTTCGCATAAGTGATGGCACATCAACATCTGAAGAAGTAGCCCTTCATTTATCCGTAACTCCGGTAAATGACACTCCGTCGTTGAGTATATCCAACACTATGATTTCGGTTGATGAGGGCGGACAATACGTTTTCCAATCTGCTGACTTTTCTTTTACTGATTCGGATGCAATATTTGCAGAAATGCGTATATATGTCGGTGCATCTGAAAATGTTAGTGGCGCCATTACTGTGGCGGGCGCCAGCGTAGACTCGTTCACTTTGGCTGATCTTGCAAATGGTCAAGTTGTTTATACTCATGATGGTAGTGAGCCGGATATCACAGGTACGGGCGTCAGCTTTACTTTTCGTATGGGTGACGGCCAATCAGAATCCCCACCGGTTGTGCTGAATATAGCTATCGAACCGCAGAACGATTTGCCGGTCTTCACATTTGAACCCGCTGGCGAGCCCATCAAAGAAAATACCCCCGGGCTGGTTGTTGGAGAAATACGCTTTACCGACTCTGATACTGGAGACACCGTTGAATTTTGGGTGAGTGATGACCGGTTTGTTTTGACGCCTCTTGTTGGTAATGTTGTTCAGGTGGCTTTGGGCGAGACTGACGTGCTGGATTTTGAAGAAGATACCCGTTTTGAAGCTAGTGATATGCGATTGGAAATTACTGCTATTGATTCCAATCCTGCTGTTCAGCGACCTGCTGGATATCAAGGCGTCCAACAGGAGGAAAGCCTAGAAGTTGGGGATGTCAATTATGCTCCGGTTATCGACATGGATGCAGTACCCACTCAAGTTTCCGGATCTGACTTTGTATTTGATAATAAATGGGTAACTGATCAGGGCAACGATGTTGGCGAGCTGAATGTTACTGCGGCCCTAGTGGGTGGTGGTGATTTGCCATCATGGTTGGTATTTAATCCGTCAAACAGAGTTTTTGATATTGATCTTAAATCGCCGGAACTAACCAATATTGAAGTCGTAATCAATGTAGGCAGTGCTGTAGGAAGCGTAAACACTAATCCTATTTTCTTGACGTTTGGAAGACCCATTGAACTGGCACCTGCACAGCCCGTGGTAGAGCCAGTTGAGCCCGAAAAGTTAGAGCTGTTCGAACCTGAGCCTGTTGCTCCTATCATTGAGCCAGCTGATCTGTCAGAGCTGCTCAGTGAGTCAACTTCAGTGTCAGAGGAACTTACTGAAACTACGAATAACTCTGAATTTAAAGTCACAATTGATCCCGAAACTGAATCTTTGCTTGACTCTGATAGAGTATTAAAAAATTCTGCAGACGAAGAAGCTCTGAATGATGAGCTCAATGGAAAAGTTGATTTACATGACCTTATCAAGCCACTAGCGTCAATTGGCGATTTGCAACTTGCCGTGTTAGATACGGCGGTTGGAGCTTCTTCAGGTGACTCAGGTGGCTCAAAAATCATTCAGGATATGGATATGAGTGATCTGAACGATATATTCGGCGCTGCCCGAGCCGAACTGGAAGCCCAGTCAGCACTGATGGCACGCGCTATGGATAACAAGGAAGTTACGCAGGATGACAGATCTGCAGCATCCCGTGCCTTGTTTGGAACATCCACTGGTATATCCACAGGCCTCTCTGTTGGTTATCTTATCTGGTTGGTGCGTGGTGGTGCCTTGATGGGAAGCGTTCTGTCTTCGCTGCCTGCCTGGAGATTTGTTGATCCGCTTCCAGTATTGGGCTCATTGTCAGATGACATGGAAAACGACGAAGAATCCCTTGAATCCATCGTTGAAAATGAAGGGGTGGGTAAGATCGTAACTCAGGTAGAAGCAGCTCAAACGTTGGGAGTACGGCTGGCTAATGTGTTTAGCTGGAAACGCTAGATGGTTTATTAAGGCATGATAGTTCTATACACTTTCTCTGAGCCCCTACGATCTTAATCGACGTGTGTGAAGTATGAGTGTGAATAAGCGCGGATATCCGCTTGCGACAACCGAAGACATCATGATGATTCAGGAGACCATGCAAATGATGGGCTTATATGACGGTGTTGTGGATGGATTGGCAGGTTCAAAAACGTTCATTGCCGTCAGGGCCTATAAGAAGTCCATTCACATGGCTCCAAACAATTCCTTAACGGAGGAATTCATAGAGCATCTGCGCACCGAGGCGTAGAGAATTAACTATTTCCAGAATTTCTTGTTATTCAGTGGTTACAATTGTCACGTATATTATATGTTGGAAGTGACGATGAACTTGATATATCAATCCGGCTTTGGTAACGACTTCGAGTCCGAAGCTTTGCAAGGTGCTCTACCACAAGGGCAGAATAGCCCTCAGCAATGCGCCTTCGGACTTTATGCTGAGCAACTCTCTGGTTCAGCCTTTACCGCGCCTCGTGGCCGCAATGAGCGTTCCTGGTTGTACCGTATTCGACCCAGTGTATTGCACACCACTCGGTTTCAGAATGCTGAAGTTGCCAACTGGGAATCTGCGCCGCAAACCGGGCCGTCAGCGTTACCGCTAGGCCAGTATCGCTGGGATCCGATTCCAATAGCTGCACCCAACACGACATTTGAAAATGGGGTCAACACGATGACCACTGCAGGTGATGTGCTTACCCAAACGGGAATGGCTACGCATATTTATGATTTCAATACTAATGATGCCGACACATATCTGTGCGTAGCAGATGGTGAACTGTTGTTTGTGCCACAGCTTGGCACATTGCAGATATTTACCGAACTTGGATGCATGCACGTGGCGCCGGGGGAGATTGCGATTGTTCCTCGCGGCATGACATTTCGTGTGGATTGCTGTAGCGATAGTGCGCGCGGTTATTTGTGTGAAAACTATGGTGCACCCTTAACCTTGCCTGAGCGTGGACCGATAGGTGCAAATTGTCTTGCCAACCCGAGAGATTTTAAAACACCGGTGGCAGCATTTGAGGATAAAGAGGCGCCTTGTCGGGTGATTTACAAATGGTGTGGGGAATTTCACAGCACCTCAATAGGGCACTCGCCTCTGGATGTCGTCGCCTGGCATGGAAACTACACACCTTATAAATATGATCTATCTACCTTTTCTCCTGTAGGGGCAATCAGTTTCGATCATCCAGATCCCTCTATTTTTAC
>JBLIIE010000112.1:0-17333 GCA_047634635.1 Granulosicoccus sp.
ACGAACACAGCATTGGGTGCCATCCATGCTGTAGATAGTTTGCCAAGGATATTGAACAATGATTTCCCAGAAGTGCTTGTGGACACCTTCCGCTCACCGGGTTGAAGAGTCTCATGTTGAGATATTTCGTCATCGTGTAAACGAACGTTTTTCCACTCAGTTAGAGAATTACACCGACCTACACCACTGGTCGGTAAATCATGCAACGGACTTTTGGGTATTGTTGTGGGAATACGCAGATATCATTAGCGAAACACGTGGATCGATTGTGTTGGAAAATGGGAATGCCATGCCAGGTGCGCGTTGGTTCCCACAAGCGCGGCTGAATTTTGCACAGAACCTATTACGATCCAATACCGATACTCCTGCATTGATATTTCAGGGCGAAACTGGTTCGCAGCGTGAAATGTCCAGGGCACAGCTTTATCAGCAAGTCCGGGCTGTTGCACAAGGTCTTCGAGACATGGGTGTTGGTGTGGGTGACCGTGTCGTTGGTTTTTTGCCGAACATTCCCGAGGCACTGGTTGGCATGTTGGCAACCAGTGCCATCGGTGCTGTTTGGTCGTCGTGTTCCCCAGACTTTGGCATCAATGGCGTCCGTGATCGTTTTGGTCAAATTGAACCCAAAGTGTTGTTCACAGCCGATGGCTATCGCTATGCCGGCAAAGAGCATGGGTCTTTGGCTATTGCCAGTGAGTTGGCAGAGTCGCTAACCCACTTGAAAGGGATTGTAGTAGTGCCTTTTATTAACTCCTCAGACAAATTGTCAGAGAAAGTGGCCGCGTTGGAAGTTCGTTATCAAACATTGATAGAGGCCGATGATGCGCGAGGTATTGTCGATGAAGCCATCGAGTTCGAGCAGCTGCCTTTTGATCATCCGCTGTACATTATGTTCAGTTCAGGTACCACGGGTAAGCCCAAGTGCATTGTTCATGGAGCTGGCGGCACCTTACTGCAGCATGTTAAAGAGCATCTGATGCACGTTGATGTAAAGCCGGGAGACAAGTTGTTTTTCTTCACGACTTGTGGCTGGATGATGTGGAATTGGTTGGCTTCTGCTTTGGCGTCAAAAGTGACGTTGCTTTTGTATGACGGCTCACCGTTCTATCCGGACGGCAATACGTTGTTTGATTTCGCAGAACGCTCTGGAATGACGCATTTGGGTACGTCTGCCAAATTTATTGATGCGTGTAACAAGGCTTTCATATCACCCATTAAAACGCACTCTTTGCCAGCGCTTAAAAGTGTGCTTTCAACCGGTTCGCCTTTAGTCCCCGAAAGTTTTGATTACGTATACGAGCACATAGCCTCCGATATATGCTTATCCTCTATGTCAGGAGGCACTGATATTGTTTCGTGTTTTGTGTTGGGTAATCCTGCAGGATCGGTTTATCGTGGAGAATTGCAGAGCAAGGGTTTGGGGATGGATGTGCAAGTGTTTGGTGATGATGGCAAGGCTGTACTTAGTGGAGAAAAGGGCGAACTAGTTTGCGTGCAACCGTTCCCCTGCATGCCGACTGGATTTTTTGGTGATGACGATGGTAGCCGCTACCACGCCGCCTACTTTGAAAAATTCGATAATGTCTGGTGTCATGGGGACTATGTCGCTGAAACACCCAGTGGTGGGCTTGTCATCTATGGCAGGTCAGATGCCGTTCTCAACCCAGGTGGAGTAAGGATTGGCACCGCAGAAATCTACAGACAAGTAGAGTCCTTTGATGAAATTGTAGAAGCGCTTGTTATTGGGCAACAATGGGAATCTGATGTACGCGTGGTGCTTTTTGTCCGTCTGCGAGATGGCTTGATGCTTGACAATGACTTACAGACTCGTGTTCGAGCACATGTACGCAAGCAAACAACGCCAAGACACGTACCAGCACGAATTGTGCAAGTGAGTGACATACCTAGAACACGTAGCGGGAAAATCGTCGAGCTAGCAGTGCGTAAAATTGTTCATGGTGATCCGGTTGATAACATCGAAGCGTTGGCAAATCCTGATGCATTGAGGCTTTTTGCAGACATACCTGAATTGCAGTCATGAATACAGATTCCCTTGAGGTAATCACCAAGGCGATATCATCTAAGTTGTTGCCACCCGTTCATTTGTGGAATCCAGATGTCACGCGTGATATCGACATGCGAATTGAACGCAACGGTGACTGGTCTTATCAGGGCTCTAAAATCAACCGAATCAGAATGGTAAGGCTTTTTTCTACCGTCTTGCGTGTCGATGAAGGCCAAACCTATTTGGTAACACCCCAGGAACGATTGCGCATTGATGTGGAAGATGTGCCATTTACAGCTGTACTAGTGGAGCAACATGGATTAGGTGATCAGCAAAGCTTGGTTTTCACGACTAACCTTGGCGATAAAGTCATCGCAAGTAAACAGCACCCGGTGTCCGTTGAGTATAAAGAGCCAGGTGGCGAGCCTTCACCTTATTTATTGGTGCGTGATTCGTTAAAAGCATTGATTAGTCGCACCGTTTTTTACCAACTCGTGGAATGGTCAGAGGAGCGTGTCGGAGTGCTTGGCGTTGCGTCCAACGGATACTTCATGCCATTGTCTGAACCCACGTTATGATGGGCTCGACATTTTTACTCGAAGCTAGGGGTATTCAAATTTGGCGTGGAGAGAATCTCATCGTCGACGATGTCACGGTACAGATTCCGACATCAGGTATTGTGCAAATACAAGGCAGCAACGGCAGTGGCAAGACGACTCTTTTGAGAGCACTTGTTGGTCTGGCTGAGATTGATGAAGGCGAAGTCCTATGGTTCGGAAAGGCCATCAGTCGAGTGCGGGATGAGATGTATTCGTCATTACTATATTTAGGTCATAAACCCGGAATTACCGCAGGGTTAACCCCTTATGAGAATTTGGTCGCTTTATGCCCCGAAATGGTTTCCACGACAACATCGGATGAAGGGTTACGTGAGAAGGTTGTAGGTGTGCTCGCAGAGCTCGGCATTGCCGACAGGATCGACTTGCCAAGTGTTGCTTTGTCTGCAGGTCAACAAAGACGCGTAGCCCTGGCACGATTAAAACTTCAGCAAGCCAGGCTCTGGGTTCTAGACGAGCCATTGACCTCCTTGGACGCTGATGGTCAGCGCTGGGTAAGGTTGGTTATCGAAAATCATGTCAAAGCAGGTGGGGCAGTGGTGTTCACAACACATCAGCCTATCGAATTCGATGAGGTTCAGGTGAGCACTCTATCGCTGGTGCTGCCTCATGATTAATGAAGAGCCAACGTCGATGGAGGAGCCTTCGTCTAACACCCTCTCACCGGCAAGTTATGACGTAAACACGCGTGCAGAAAGCTCCACGATTAGTTTGTGCCTGAGATTCTTTCAGCGGGATTTGAAATTGGCCTTTCGTTCCACTGGGCAGTGGCTGAATCCTTTACTGTTTTTCGTGATAGTTGTGTCACTTTTTCCACTGGGTATTGGGCCGAGTCCCAATATGTTGGCGACCATCGCACCTGGCGTCTTATGGGTTAGTGCGTTATTGGCGATGATGCTGTCGCTGGATACTGTCTTCGCACACGATTTTCGTGATGGAACTCTTGAACAAATTGTCGTTAGCGGCAACCCTCTTAGCGTAATTGTTTTTGGTAAAGTTCTGGCGCACTGGGTCACTAGTGGATTACCTTTAGTGCTTCTGTCGCCATTGCTAGGCTTAATGCTGCAGTTACCCGCAGATACCTACGCAATTCTGATGGTGAGTTTACTGCTGGGTACGTTGAGCCTGAGTTTCATAGGTGCTATCGGGGCCGCACTAACAGTGAGTATCGATCAAGGTGGCGTGCTGCTATCGCTATTAGTACTTCCTTTGACGGTTCCCGTGCTGATTTTTGGCAGTGGAGCTGTGACGTCGGTCGCTTTAGGTCTTGGTGCCTCGGCACAATTATCGCTTTTAGGGGCCATAGCCGCATTGTCAGCGTCATTGGCACCTCTGGCTATTTCGGGAGCAATCAGGATGGGGGTCGCAGCTTCGCGCTGAGTACAGTAAGTAGTCCGTCCGCGGTCTACTTACGTAAATCCGAGTAAACTACTAATCTCTCTGTAAAAGGACTAAAACAGCCGTGTTTCAATGGGTTCACCGGTTCGGATCAGCTCCGATCATGTACCGCTTCGCAGGTCACCTCGCCCCTTGGCTAGCGGCTTTGTGCTTGCTGTCGCTTGCTGCGGGCTTGTACTTGGGTTTAGTGGTTGCGCCTGCCGACTACGAGCAGGGCGATAGCTATCGAATTATCTATATTCACGTCCCCGCAGCGTGGATGTCGATGTTTGTTTATATGGTAATGGCCACATCCAGTGCCATTTTCCTGATTTGGCGTTTGAAAATAGCGGATATAGTTGCTGTTGCTTCAGCACCCATTGGCGCCGCTTTCACGGCAGTCGCATTGATTACTGGATCCTTCTGGGGTAAGCCGATGTGGGGAACCTGGTGGATATGGGACGCTCGGCTGACATCAGAGCTTTTACTGCTATTTCTATACTTGGGCTATCTGGCCCTTCGCGGTGCGTTTGATTCTCCTCAAAGTGCCTCTCGCGCTGCCGCAATACTGGCAGTAGTGGGCGTGGTTAACATACCGGTCATTCACTTCTCAGTTGAATGGTGGAATACCTTGCATCAGCCTGCAACTATTGCCAAATTTGATAAACCTTCCATGCATATCAGTATGTTGCGCCCTTTGTTGCTGATGGTATTGGCTTTTCAGCTACTGTACTTTCATAACTTGATGGTGCGGGTCAGAGCACTGATCTTGCAGCGTGAGAGCAGAGCGAGCTGGGTCGCTGAACTTGCGGAGAAAAGTGATGTCTAATGTCATGGAATTTTTATCCATGGGCGGTTACGCCTTTTACGTTTGGGCCTCTTTCGGCTTGACCACCGTGATTTTGGCTTCAGTCGTTATATGGTCTGCTCAGCAACTTAAACAATCTAAAACTGCGGCATTTCGTCGTGCGCTGCAACATAGGAAACGTTAGTGACACCTAAACGCAAACAACGATTATTTCTGGTCTGCCTGATGCTTGCAGGCGTGGGCGTTGCTGTGGCCTTTGGTGCCAACGCCTTTCGTCAAAATATCATGCTGTTTCATTCGCCGTCTGATGTAGTCGCTGGCGCAGTCAAGCCTGGTAAGCCATTTAGAGTCGGTGGGATGGTCGTGGAAGGCAGCGTGAAGCGCAGCAGCGTGGACCTATCGGTTAATTTTGAATTAACCGATCATGGGCAAACCGTCCCAGTCTCTTTCATTGGAATACTGCCGGATCTATTCAAGGAAGGTCAAGGCATTGTCGCCCTGGGCGCGCTCAATTCTGCCGGTACTTTCAAGGCCTCTGAGGTCTTAGCCAAACACGATGAGAACTACATGCCTCCAGAAGTTGCAGACGCTTTAATGAGGGCTGGCAAAATGCCAGGCACAGAAGCCAAATATGACAGCAAGATGGTACAGCCATGATTCCTGAACTTGGGCACTTTGCACTTATTCTAGCCCTGTGCACGGCGATAATTCTTACCGTAATCCCCATGGTGGGAAGTTTTACTGGGCACTCAGGCTGGATGGCAATGGCCAGGCCTGCTGCTAGTGCACAAATGTTTTTTGTATCTTTATCCTATGCCTGTCTAACCTGGGCGTTCATCAGCCACGACTTTAGCGTGCTTTACGTGGCCAACACCAGTAATACCAGCTTGCCATTGATCTACCGTATTTCAGGTGTTTGGGGGGGGCACGAGGGCTCGATCCTTTTTTGGTGTTTTATTTCAGCTCTGTGGACAGGAGCGGTAGCCTTCTTCAGTCGATCTCTCCCTGAAGTTCTGCTTGCAAGAGTTCTTTCAATATTGGGTTTTGTCAGTATCGGTTTTCTGTTGTTTGTGCTGCTAACGTCGAATCCGTTCGAACGGCTATTTCCAATGCCCTTGGATGGTGCTTCGCTGAATCCTTTGTTACAAGATCCGGGAATGGCAATTCATCCTCCTATGTTGTACATGGGATATGTCGGATTCTCAGTGGCATTTGCGTTCGCTATCGCTGCTCTAATCGGTGGGCAACTAGACGCGGCCACACTACGCTGGATGCGCCCTTGGACTAACATTGCCTGGATGTTCCTTACACTGGGTATATCGTTGGGTAGCTGGTGGGCATACAACGAGTTAGGTTGGGGCGGCTGGTGGTTCTGGGATCCTGTTGAAAACGCTTCATTCATGCCCTGGCTCGTTGGGACAGCTCTGATTCATTCGCTGGCAGCTTCGGAAAAGCGCGGTGTATTTAAAGCCTGGACCGTATTGTTAGCCGTCTTGGCGTTTTCACTCAGTTTGCTAGGAACGTTTTTAGTACGCTCGGGTGTTCTCACATCAGTCCACTCGTTCGCTGCAGACCCACAGCGAGGTCTCTATATCCTGATATTCCTAGGCGTTGTCGTGGGCGGCTCCTTAGTGCTATACGCGCTTCGCTCACACCGATTAACATCGACTGCAAGTTATGAGTTGGTTTCTCGTGAAACAGCTTTGCTTTTAAATAATGTGCTGCTGGTGGTTGCCTGTGCAGCCGTTCTACTAGGCACTTTGTATCCGCTTTTTGTAGATGCTCTCGGTTACGGGAAAATGTCTGTGGGAGAGCAATACTTCAATGCTGTTTTTGTACCTTTGATGCTACCGATCCTGGCAATTGTCGGGCTTGGTGCAATGGTGAATTGGAAACGCGACAAAATGAAGGGCCGAATAAGGCCATTGCTGATCCTATCTGTTGTCAGCGTTCTTGGTGCTGCGATATTGGCTACTCAGCTACTTGACTATCGCTTTAGTGCAGTAGCCTCACTGGCCTTAGCTTTGTGGGTTACCAGCTCAACAGTATTTGGCATTGTGCATCGCATACGTAACAAACGGCGGCGATTATCTGCCGTGATGCATACACCTGCTGCCTTTTGGGGTATGAGCATGGCGCATATGGGTCTTGCCGTATTCACTGTTGGAGTTGCATTGACTTCCATCTATACGGAAGAGCAAACAGTGCGAATGGAAATTTCTGACAGCCATGAATTGGGCGGATACACCTTTACGTTCTCTTCGCTGAACGAAGTGCGTGGCAAGAATTACAACGCGATTGAAGGTCGCTTTGATGTTGATAGAAATGGTTCGGATTTGGGAACGATTAGCGCCCAGAAACGCTTTTACGACGTTCGCAAGGACACCATGACTGAAGCAGGTATAGATGCAGGATTAACTCGCGATCTGTTTATAGCCTTGGGCGAACCTTTAGAGGGTGGGCAGGCTTGGAGTATTCGAATTCAAACCAAACCGTTCATTCGCTGGATTTGGCTGGGAACTATCTTTATGGCTTTGGGCGGGTTACTTGCAGCACTGGATCGGCGCTACCGTATCGTGTCTGTTCGTTCGAAGGCTGCGTCGTCAGAGAAAAAACTTTCTGACAAAAGTTTTTCAGATGGTGTTGCGGCAGCTCTGGCGTCTACAAATACGCCGGCGCAGCCATCGAGTTCTACGGGTAGTTGATGAACATCGCGCTTAAACTGATTCCGCTAGTAATATTTGTGGCGATTGTGGGGTTTCTGTTCAAAGGCTTAGCTCTGGATCCTGCCGAATTGCCGTCTCCTTTGATAGGTAAATTAGCTCCTGAATTCACTGTTGCACGTCTACCTAGAACACCCGATGCCCCTCAGCTGGGTAACTTCAATAGTCATGATCTAGACGGTCAGGTGTGGGTTCTGAATGTATGGGCGAGCTGGTGCGGTCCATGTGTTCAAGAGCATCCCCATTTAGTGTCTCTAGCTCAACAGCGGCCTGTGCCACTGGTAGGTCTTAACTACAAAGACTTGCCCGAAGATGCGCAGCCCTGGTTAGTCAGGCTAGGTGACCCATTTACGCATCTACTGGATGACAGGCGTGGTGATGTGGGACTGGACTGGGGTGTCTACGGAGTTCCTGAGACATTCGTCATAGATAAAGCCGGGATGATTCGATACAAGCATATTGGACCTGTCGATGGGCAAGCACTTAAGGAAAAGCTCATACCGTTGATTGATCGACTGCAGAAGGAGTCCATCTGATGATAAGAACCGGACTGGTAATCGTGCTTCTTCTCACGCTGACATCGTTGTGGGCAGCAGACGAAATTGTGACTTTCGAGTCTGCTGAGCATCGCGAGCTGTATAACAGCCTACTTAGTGAGTACCGATGCCTCAAGTGCCAGAACCAGAATCTAGCGAACTCGAAGGCAAGCCTGGCGGGTGATTTGAGGCGTGAGATTAGAGACCAGATTGTTGCAGGCGGAAACAAACAGGATATCGATAGCTACCTCATTGCTAGGTACGGTGATTTTGTTCTCTACAGTCCCCCGTTTTCTACCAAAACAGCCGTGCTGTGGATTGCGCCCTTTGCGCTTCTGGTCATCGCGTTGGTATCCGTTATTATCATGATCAGACGTCAGCGCCAACATGCGGGTCATGCTCAATATTCAAATGTAGATTCTAACGAGGCTGACAAAGAGCTTTTGGAAAAAGCTAAGCGTTTACTGCGTGATTAGTATTAACTAAACTTAATTGCATTAATACTGAGACTCTCCGTCTCGTTATATGAATGTCGTTAAGTGTAAAATGTTGCTGAATAGCGGCTCCGCCGATGGATTGGCGTGATATATTTTTGAAATCGGAACAATCTTTGATGCCCGATTATCATAAACGGAGCAATATATTGATGATTTCTAAGGATCAATCCAAGTCAGAAGTACTCGTATTGGATAGCTTGACTACAGACGAATTTTTGTCTGTAGTAGGGCAGCGTGTGCGCAAGCAGCGTGCTGAAAAAAGTATGTCTCGAAAACGCCTTGCTGAAGTTTCAGGCGTTTCAGAACGATATCTTGCGCAGCTCGAGTCTGGGCAGGGCAACATGTCGATAGCATTGCTTAGAAAAGTTACCACTGCTATCGGGATGTCTATGGGTCTGCTTATGTCAGCAGAAATTACAGACTCTCAAAGAGGTACCTCTGGAACAAGTTCGATATCGCTCACGTCACCGACTCTCTAAGGGACATCGTCAGTTGTTGGCTCTCAAGCAGATATTATTGTAGAAATGTAACTCTCAGGATCTGGACAAGATATTGTCCAGATAGGTAATACCGAGAATCCTTGGGATAACACTTTGTTGGACAAGCTACGTTATCCAGCGTCACTATGAGTCGATCTGCCTGGGCTTTAGAAACTCAATATGATATTCGTTACTGCAGTTTGATCAGCACCGACTGCGCTGCGCTCAGTATTATCGTTAAATTGATGAATAACGATTCCAGGCCGATAAGTCGCCCAAGGATCGACATCACCCGAGTCTGTGCTGTATCTGACGTAGCCGTTCATCGCCAACATTCGTGGCATTTGTTCAGATTGCGCTAGATTGCGATAAAACTCGTCCACTTCTTCGAAGGAATCTGCCGTTTCGAAGAGAACGATTTTCAACCCATTTTCTCCGCCCACACGGTATTTGTTACCATTTGGGTACAGCGGGTAGGGAATCTGGGTAGCACCATCGATTGCTACCGGCAAGCTGTCCGGTGATGTACTGTTTAGCTGCGTAACACTGATCACTGTATCCTTGCTATGAAGAACGACAGGCTCGATTTTTGTGGTCACGTTAGGTGAGTCTGTAGCGTTGTCTCCGCCACAAGCAGCCAATAGTGCTGAAGTGGTTAAGGCCAAACCCAATGACAAGCTGCGTTTAATCGTCATGATAATCCCGAAAAGTCAGTAAAATCCCAGCTGCGAAAATTTAAGTACTATTCCCTGTTCTCAAATTATTTCCGCAGTTTCTCTACAGAAGATAGACCATAGAGCGGCTAATGTGGCATTGGGGGAGAAGTTTAACTGTTAGTCATGAGCTCAGGTAGGGGGAGCAATACATGGCCTTGGGAGAGCAGAGCGTCTCTGATCAGGCGAGCTGTCTCTACTGCATGAGCATTGTCGCCGTGTACACAAATACTGTGGAACTCTGTCGTTAGAGTGGCACCTGTTTCAGTGATTACGCCACCAGCTTCAATCATGGCCAGCACTTGATTAATGCAACCTTCGGCAGTATCGATAACTGCGCCAGATTTTTGTCGAGAAACGAGTGATCCGGTATCGGTATAAGCACGATCAGCGAATACTTCCAGAGCAACGCAAAACGATGCATCTTTAGCAGCATCTGCCAGTTTGGATAACACAGGCGCTAAAAATATCAGATCGGAATTGTAAGATTTAACGGCGCTAACAATGACTTCAGCCATCGCTCGATCTTCACAAGCCATATTGTTCAGAGCGCCGTGTGGCTTTACATGCGTCATGGGTAGGCTATGCATCTTACTCATCCCATCTAGCGCAGCCAGTTGATATTGAATGAGGGCTGTGAGTTCGTGGTTGGGAATATTCATGGGTCTACGACCAAACCCCTGCAAATCAGGAAAGCCAGGATGAGCGCCGATACTTACGTTGGCTATTGCTGCAAGATTGATGGTTTTTGCCATCACAATTGGATCTCCAGCATGAAACCCACAGGCTACATTTGCAGAATTAACGACGCTTAACAGATTGGCGTCGTCACCCATAGGCCAAGGTCCGAAAGATTCGCCCAAGTCGGCGTTCAGATTTAATTGCATGTGTAGACTCTCTTAAGACTGGTGTGATAATTAAATCACATTTTAGGTTGTCCCAAAGCTCTTCCAGCATTCCTAAATCTTAGAAAATCTTACCGTCCGTTACGCCGTCGATGAGGTTGTTGGACAAAAGTGTCGCGGTGGTCAAGGACGTTTGCACAACTCGGTTCAAATTATTTAGTGCGAAGTCCACATCCATTTTTTGCTGTCTCACGGAGTCTATGGCTTCATCAATAGATATAGTGCGAAACCGAAACACGTTGCCTGCACGCTGTAATCCAAGTAGTGGCAAATCTATCGACACAACAGTAGCAACCTTGGGGTAGCCTCCGGCGGTATGGGCATCTCTTAACAGGACAATGGGTTGCCCGGTGCCTGGAACCTGAATCGAGCCGGGTACAATCGCATCAGAGACAATATCTTTTGATGCCGCGTTTTTATGCATTACCGCAGGCCCAGAGAGTCTGACACCCATCCGATCTGCATCGGTGCCGAGCATGTAGTCGCTATTTAATAGGTTGTTGATACCCTCGTCTGAGAAATGATCTTCTTGCGGTCCAAGTACAACTCGTAACTCACAGGATTTATAGGCATCAGTCAGAGGGTTGGAGCATACGTGTTCTGCCCCACCTGGCGCGATACCGACAGCAAGGGTATCGCCAGCCTTAAGGGCTGCTCCGTTTATTCCACCCAAGCCGGCTTTAGCGTAGGTTGCACTACTGCCAAGTTGATGCGCAACGTCGAGCCCTGAGATGGCAATTATTGCGTGCCTGAAGTTACCAGTACTTTTAACTTTGATAATGCTGTTCGGAGGAGCCGTATAGCTTTGAAACGGATTCAACTGAGTCGTATACGTGTCGGCTTCTATGCTCACGACAGCGGCTAGATCTGCAGCAACTGCCAATCTTAAGCTCTTATCTCCCGTGTTGAATTGCAAACCGCCTTCCCAGCATTCAATCACACTCTGAGTAAGTTCATTCCCGACTAAAGCATTGCTGAGTTTCTGCCATACCGGCGTCATGCATCCTGACCAGGGGATGCCCAAATGCCTTAAGTTGAAGCGCCCCTCATCTTGTACTGTGCTCAGTAAGCCTGAACGCTCTATTGTGATGTTGCTCATGCTGAGGAGGCACTTGTCAGAAGTGTTGCTCTATCGAAAACAGCCTGCGTTTTTTGTTCGGTTATCGCATTAAATTCTGGCAGATCTATTGCCCGGAATCGAACGGTATCACCCGCTGTGAATATCGCAGGTGGGTTCAGCTTGCCATCGAATAACGGGACGGGGCATTTACCAAGAATGTGCCAGCCGCCTGGACTATCCCAAGGGTAGACGCCTGTTAACTGCATGGCAATGGCAACGCTACCTGCTGGTACACGAACCCGTGGTTCAGCGCGGCGGGGTAGGTGCAGTTCCGAGGGTGTATCACCTAGAAAGGCAAATCCGGGTAGGAAGCCTAGCATGTACACAGAGAATTCTGTCTGCTGATGCAGATCGATAACTTTCTGTTCATCGAGCCCGGTCATTGCTGCCACTCTTTCAAGATCGGGGCCGGACTCTTCACCATAATGAACGGGCAGATAGAGCGTTTTGCCAGACGACGTTGCTTCGCTAACGGTGTCCGAATCAAGGGCTCGCAGATCAGTGATCAATTGCTCTGGGTGAATACTCAGTGGGTCAAACATCACCGCTAGTGAGCGAAAGGTGGGGATGCACTCAAGCACCCCTTGAATTTTGCGGGAGAGAATGGCTGCACTGATTCGGGCATTCATCGCAACAACTCGATTGACAAGCTCTCTGTCAATTGTCTGTCCGAACTCGAGAATCAGGCATTGATCGCCTGCGAAGTGTGGTTCCCATGAATTTTTTTTCGCGTCCATGGCTTGCAATTGGCTATGCCTGTCTTAAAGAATGAAATGGTGGTTGGGATCTGCTGTGAGGACTGCAGCTAGCGCCAGAAAATGTTGTTCAGCAAAAAAGGCTAGGTCACGTTGAAATTGTGCAGCCGTTTGTTTGACGATACTTTCGGGTATTAGTTTTATTGGCGCACCAGTCTGTAGCGCAAAAACATGTTGACGACAAGCTCTTTCGAGGTAGTACAAATCATCAAATGCTAGTGCTACGGTGCTGCCATTAACCACAACGCCGTGATGTGCCAGGAACAGGATATCAATATCACCAGAATCGGACTCAGAATTAGAAGAAGCGGATTTTTTCGAGATTCGTTCCCCTTCCTCAGCATTATGAGCAAGGCCACCAAAATTAGGTTCGTAAGCCATCCTTCCGTAAAATCGTGTAGCTGTTTGATGACTCATGGGGAGTTTGCCAGCGTCTCCATTGAGCATAGTGAGTGTCGTTGCATATGGCATATGGGTATGCAGCACTGCCTTGTGTCGTGGGTTCGCTCTATGGGCCGCAAGATGAATGAACAGAGCACTGTCTTCAACGGTGCCTTCCCCAGCGACTTTATTGCCCTGAGCATCGATTAGCAATAGTAATTCGGGGCGCATTTGTGACCAATGAACACCATACGGATTAATCAGGTAGAGCTCCTCTTCTCCATCGAGTTGAACCGAGAAGTGGTTGCAAATGCCTTCATGGAGCCCAAACCTTTCGGCCAGTCGAAACGCCAAGCTTAGTTGCTCGCGGTCGAAATTTTCAGATGACTCAGGATCGCTAGACACAGAGCTAGAAATCGAATCCTTTAAGTGTTGGGCAGTTGTCGCCATGAGCAGCTTGCAATTGTTAAGGGTTGCTTAATTAAATCACATTTTGCGTTGTTCCAGCGTCTATTAGGCAATGCGAGAGAAGAGCGAATAGCTGACTATTTAAACGGCGAACAACGCGGGTGAGCGGGATGATGGGGTATCAGAAAATGTGATTTAATTATGACACCAGCCCTCAGAGTGCTGCCACCATATCGATACTCGCAGCTATTGCCGCAGTTTTCTATTTGGCTGCTCGGTAATTTTCATGAGGCCACCGAAATTAAGTCGGCAGCCTCTTTACAGATTGAAGCTCTAGATCAAGCAGTCGCTGCTTCTTTCTTGTCTTCAGTCTCATCAGCACCAGCAGTAGTTGTCTCGATATCGGAGAGCAACTTAGAGTCTACTTTTGGAGCTGCATCGCAATCTTCTGTCTTGGCTTCCATTTCGTCAGACCAAGTACGTAGTTCGCGGTAGGCCGCAAGCAGGCTTGCTGCTTGTTCCTTAAGCTCAGATAACGTTTCCAGCTCTTCTTTCTGCTGTTTGTTTTCTTTCTTAAGTTTTCGGTTGGCGTCTTCTGCTTTAGTACGCGCGTTAGCTTCGTCAATTTTCTGTTTTCTAAGCGTCTTGAGCTTTTTCAGAATATTGTCTGGGGTGTCTGCCAGAGCGGTGTTAATCGCTTTTAATTCGCGCTGCTTTTCATCAACCTGACGTTTGGCTTTTTGAACAGCCTCTGTGTTGTCCTTACGGCCTACGACGAGTGCTTTCTCTGAAGACTCCTTTTCGCCCAAGGCTGCATCTCTCTGAGCTTCAGCTTCAGTGCGAGACTTGATGATTTTTTTGACTTCCATCTGCATCGAGCCGATTTCTTCGGCCGCGCGATTTCGAGATTCCACCATATTGGTGTCCGCATCGGCGGCACGTTTTATGGCTTGATCCAAAGCGGATCTTAGATCGTCGGCAGAAAAATCTTCCTTTAATTTTAATGCAGAGGCTGCTTCGTTCATCAGCACTTGCTTGCTGATGGCCAAATCTTTCCAAATTCTTAGTTGCTGTTCGCTGTCGGCTTGACTCACTTAATAATCTCTTGAACGAATAGGGTAGATAACCAAGCTAAAATAAGCTTAGGGTTATCGAATGTGTTTTGATGCTTTAGGTGGCTGGACACTTGTTTAGTAAATATTTTACAAAACCATGATAGAACGACTACCGTTGTTTCTGTTGTATTAACTGGTAGTAGCGCTAAGGCCTTTCTCCAATTCCACTTGTGTAAGTTAAGTTCCTGAAAGTTTCCCGACGAGTTCCTGTCCTACACAACTCCAAAGTATACTGCTTTTTGCCGTAGCAATCAGCTCTCATCACAGACACTGTCCAGAATGCGTGATCAATTACTGACATTTGGGCACTTTTTGAGGGATAACGCACGTTGGCTGGCTGGCGGTGTACTACTGACATTTTTCTCAAGCGTAGGTCAGACCTTCTTTATTGCAAGCTTTGCAGGTGCGATTCGAGCCGATTTTGGTTTGTCGCATGGAGGTTTCGGACTGATCTATATGATCGCAACCTTAGGCAGTGCTTTGAGCCTTGTGCTTATCGGGCGAGTTCTGGACTCTGTTGCTGTGTTTAAGGTCGCTGCGGTACTGATTGTCTTGCTCTCAGGTGCTTCTTTTCTTATGGCATCAGCCAAGACGGTGCCTATTTTGCTGCTGACAATCTATCTGTTGCGCCTATTGGGACAGGGAATGATGACCCATACAGCGATGGTCGCCATGGGCAAATGGTTTGTTGCAGAGCGGGGGCGTGCTGTTTCGGTGACAACCACTGGGCATCAGCTTGGCGAAGGCATTTTACCGATTGCGCTTGTGGCTCTATTAGCAGTAGCTGACTGGCGTACTGCCTGGCAATTGGCATCTATCGTATTGCTCGTTATTGCGTTGCCAATGAGTTATTGGTGTCTTTCAACTCCTAGAAGCCCATCAACAAAAGATTTACAAATATCTGAAAATGGTCGCCAGTGGACTAGAGCAGAAACGCTCAGGGATGTACCTTTCTGGGCGGTGTGCACAGGAGTGCTTGCACCATCATTTATCGGTACTTCGGTGTTTTTTCATCAGGTTCATTTAAGTGAAATAAAGAACTGGTCGTCAGAGGTCATCGCAGGATCCTTCGTCGTAATGGCCATTACATCAGTGATTGTCGGGTTAATCACCGGGCAATTAGTGGATCGATTTACAGCGCGTAAACTACTGCCGTTTTTTCTGTTCCCTCTGACAATCGGTTGTGCTTTGCTCGCTGTTGCTAGCGATCCTTGGAGCATGGCAGTGTTTATGTTTCTATTGGGTAGTTCCTACGGTGTGTCGGGTGCTGTTTTTGGTGCAATTTGGCCTGAGGTGTATGGCACGCGACATCTGGGTGCGATCCGATCAGTGGTGTCTGCTGCCATGGTTTTCGCCTCGGCGCTGGGACCTGGAATGACGGGTTGGTTAATCGATCAGGGCATTGGTTTTGAATGGCAGTTATTAGTTATGTCCGTGTACTGCCTGGCTACAATGCTGGTTTTGTTTCGTGTTGCAAAAACACTCGATAGTCGGCTGTTGAATACTTGATTACTGTCAGGGATAAACAGAACGACATCTCTGCTTTACCCCTACAGTTTTCCAATCAAAAAAAGCCCGGGATTGACCGGTTTTTTTTCATCGTGCTACCTGCCGTTGGAGCCTACTGACCTCGATAGACTCGAACATAGTCTATTTCCAGTGCCGGGTTACTGAAGTTATTCAGATCATTCTGGGTTGGAAAACGCTCATTGGACGGTCGACCCAAGCCACCTGCATTAGCAGGGAAGTTGGTCCAGTTGCCGCCCATTGCCAGATTCAGCTTTACGTACAACTCTTCGTAGTTGATTTCGTTGTTCTCAAGCACACTCACTTCTTGATCATCGATATACCAGGTAACGCGTCCAGGTTCCCACTTGACTGCATAGACGTGATAATCCTGACTATAGTCGATTCCGGTATATATCTGACCACTAGGGCGTGGCTTGAGGAAATTGGCGTCTCCATAATTCGATGAGCTGACGTTCTTGAAGTAGTGGGCAGTATTATAGATATACCAGGGAGCGTGTCCCAGGTTTTCCATGATGTCGATCTCGGTGCGCTGAGTACCTTCCCATACGCGCTTGTTATGAAACAACCAAAAGGCAGGAAATGTACCGACATGACTTGGAATCTTGATTCGCGCTTCAAAGTAGCCGTATTTCTGGCTGAACTTGTTATGTGTCGCAATAGCTCCAGAGAGAAAATTCTGTTGAGACGATATTTCGCCTAATGACCCGAAGGTGCGCTTGTTGTTATTGGTTTTAAGTGGGTTCCTGGTGGCACGTATTGCGAGCCTTGATCCGTCGAATTGAAACGGATTGTATTGTGGAACGACTCTATCTTTGTGTTCCTGGTCGCTGCTGAAAATATTCACATAAAACTGATCTTCACCGTTGATGACACGATACTCGTAACGCTCGCCGTTGAATTCACCGTCCCAGCGTAGTTGGGTATGCCAGCGGTACGGATTCAGCGCATTGCCGTTGAATTCATCGCTGAAGACGAGCTCAAAACCGGGCTTTTGGTAGACCTCCGGATAACCGTAGGATGCTGGGTCGATCATGCTTTCGACGTTGGCTGCGCTTGATTGACCAGACGGTGGTGCGATCGTAGTTGTATTTGCTGTACTCGGGCTGCTCGACGTGATGCCACCTGTCACGTTGAGCTTCGCGGTAACAGATTGCTCAGTACGTTCACCGCTAGAGTTGACAGCCTTGACTGTCATGGAATGCTCACCAGTCCAGAGACTGTTACTCATGTACTGAGTGTCTGCAGTAGTGCCAGCAAAGTTGCCGTCGACAGTGACGTCGTAGCTCTCAGCACCTGAAACGCTATCCCATTCCCACTTTACTGATCGGTTGCTCTGTTCAGTGCCACGAGGGTTCTGCGGGACT
>JBLIIE010000113.1:0-17301 GCA_047634635.1 Granulosicoccus sp.
CAGTTAACAACGTTCCTCCTAGCACGGGGCCCAAGAACGCAGGCAGCAACCAATCTTGTCCAAGCTGCCCGGCCATTGAGGGTATTGCGGCACCCGTTCTGGAGACCAGCATCAGACCTGCAATGCCGGCAAGCACACCTGAAAGAGCGTGACAAAGTATGATCATTCTATCCACACGAATGCCTGAGAGCTCTGCAGCATCGGGGTTTGCACCTGCTGCTAAGAGCTGCCTCCCTAAGGCTGTAAAACGAAAAAATATCGATAGCACAACGCCCACTAGAATCGTCACAAGCAATAGTGGAGAGACCACACCGCCAAGTTTCATGCGCCCGAACTTGACATAGTCGGGAGATAACTCGCGAAACGATCCTGCCTGTGTCAAAAAAATCATGACACCGAAGAAAATACTCATTGTTGCAAGCGTAATAATGAAACTATGAAGCCCTGTTCGCACGATCATTATCCCATTCAGCGCACCAATGGAAGCTCCAAGCGCTAGAGCGCCTATCACTGCAAAGACCCACGGAAATCCGGCAGCTTGCATAAGCCAACCGCCACCCATTGCTACACATACGCCAATGGAACCGACTGATAAGTTTAGTCCACCGCTTACAATAACAACCATCATCGAAAAACCGATCATGATATTGACAGCCGCCGTTCGCCCCATAGCAAACAGGCTGAATGAAGAAGTAAAACCAGGGGTGGCAATAGCAAATATAATGGTGAATAAAATAATTAATGCAAACAAACCAAATTCGTTTGATAACAGCAGTTTTAGCAACGAGTGTCGCAAGTTGTACTGCGACGATTCAGGTCCATGTTCTGAATCATCTGCTTTCAACGCGAATTGCTCGGCAGAGTGGCCTGGCGTGTTCATACAAAGGGGAATCCTTCACTTCTAATAATAAAATTCTTAGACAAAAAAACACCGGACGATAGAGCCGCCCGATGCCTTTAACTGGCGTATTACACATTAACAATCTAGATAAGTAGACTCAAAACTTTCAAACAATGTTTTAGTAATACTTTGCATGGAACCCACATAGTTATCCACCTCATCTACACCGGCGAATACAGTTCCTGAATCAATAAACTTGTCAGTTAGAGCATTGGATTTAAAGGGTGCATCACCTTTAACTGTACATCCACCTTTAAGTTTACCGGCTACGTAAGACCCGATATAGCCTTGTCCGTAGGGGTTTTGCAGCATGGTTCCGTGCACAAAACCGTCTTTGACAGCCTGAATAACAACTTCATCGTGATCTATACCTACCATTACGATTCGCTTATCACCAATTTTCCGTAATGAATTTGATGCCACTACTGCAGGCACCCAAGCGGTCGTGATAATGCCATCTACGTCACTGGCATGAGCTGCCAGATAAGCATTGATTTTCTCTTCCGCTGGTTCTGGCGCATCAATATCGGCTATAACTTGAATCACCTCTGCTCCAGCCTCAGTCGCTGCTTTTTCGACAGCATCTATACGAAGTTTGGTATTAGGATCAACAAGGAACCCAGTGAAGTGAGCAATCTTCTTGCCTGCTCCACCACCAAGCGCTTTCATTAACTCCTGAGTACCGAGGTATGCAGAATTACCAGTATCGGTACCCATGCAAAACAACGCTTGAGAAGGATCCTTCAGACAACCAGCCAGCGCTATAACCGACGCACCTGTGTCGCTGAGTTCATTGGCGATGCCAACGGTACCTACAGGATCCCCAGGGAATATTAGGAAGGAGTTATAACCCTGTGTAACCAGACTTTCGAGCAACTGATTTTGCAATCCAAGCTCCCATTTTTGCGGTACTTTATAGTCCGCAGAGCCAAGCCCAAATTCCTTGGCAGCATCAGCACCGGCTTGTTCCCAAGCGGCAAAATAAGGGTGTGGCCCACCAGGTACTAGAGCCACTCTTGTCGAGCTATCAGCTACCGCGGTACCCGCAAGGGCGGATATCGATACGCATGCGATTAGCACTATTTTACGAATCATATTTTTTTCCTCTAAATATTTCCGATCTCAACTACGGTGGATGTTTTGGCGAAATCACCATTCGCCAGGTTAAAAAACTCAGGATGCTCACGAGTAATCAATGGCAATGAATTTAGAATTTCCCGCAAATGCTTACGCATGTGCTGTACAGCCAGTTCGGTTGAACCCGATGCAATGGCATTTACAATAGCCGTGTGTTGCGTGATTAATTGTGCAATATGAAAATGGTTGAACGACAGAAAACGAACTCGATCCATTTGTGTTTTCAGATCTTCGAGCATTTGCAGGGCATGGCATTTATCAGCAGCTTGGGCCAGAGTGCGATGAAACAAATCATCGAGTTTCATAAAACTGACGGGATCTGAATCCGATACCTTTTGCTGCGCTTTAAGTTGCCTACGAAGCTCTCTGACGAGCGCTGCATTCTGATCACTGGCAACAAGCGCCACAATATCGGCCTCTATCGCTTCGCGCAAAAATCGCGCATCTAGAACAGCCTGAATTGCAATTTTCTGCACAAATGTGCCGCGTTGTGGGCGAATGTCTAGAAGGCCTTCCCCCTGCAAGCGGAGGAAAGCCTCTCTCACCGGTTGCCGGCTGACCTCTAACTGCCGGCCTATCTCAACTTCAGAGGCTCGATCACCAGGTCGAAACTCTGCTTGAATAATTCCTTGTTTGAGCAACAAATATACCTGTTGCCCCAGTGGAGCACTTTGATCAATCTCAACATTAGTATTGATAAAGCGTTCCACGATTTCTCTTTAGCATTTAGTGTTTGTAACACTCTACCATTCTAGTAAGGCACAAGGCAATACGCAAATGCCGACAAATCTTTTGAGCAGAGACACGAGAGGACAACATAATCAAATAGTGAGCAACCTCCCCGAAAGTGGCGGCATGCCAGATAAACAGAAAACTAGATTCAAAATGTAAGGGCTAAGATCAACCCTTTTGGGCGGGGCAGGCAAACAGATCGTTACGCTACGCTGGAGAGGTTAACTGGAGATTCACCTGCGTGTTCTTAATACCCGCTGTAGCACTACTGATCAGGCTCATTCGCAGGTTCAACGGTTTTGGAGGAGCGGCTTTCATGCTGGACATACTCAGCCTGTTTTACAACCCGACCTTTGCCATTGGCAAACTTCTGCTTGTTGAACTTTTTGCCAGCAGCTAAATAACCTAAGGGCCTACCTCTAATAAGTTGAGCCATTCAGTTGCTCAGGCGCTCGTCCCACAAGGCACGAGAAGAGAGAATGGCTGGCCTATTCGACCGACGAGCAACGCCATGGGACGGGATCAATGGCGGTGAAAACGATCTGTTTATTGTGTGGCAAGCGCTAAGATGACGACTCCCAAAAACATCCCGACACATTGCAACATTGAGACGTCAATGTCATTCAGATTGCTTTAACTATGGAGATAAAATGATGTCTCCTCCTTTACAGAGGCTAGAAAGCACGAAATGAGTGAACTCCAATCAGTCGACTTCCCTAAAGGTAGCATTGTTGCAGTAGATCGTGGATACACTGACTATGAGTGGTAAAAAACACTGTCACACAAGGGTATTTTCTTTGTTGCCAGACTAAAAGCCAACGCTACTACGCGGGTTCTAGAGCGACGAGACATTAAACGACAGTCAGGATTAACAAGGGATCAGACGATAGAGTTTACGTGTGTGTCAACAGCGAAACGTTGCCCGATCCCACTGTGCAGTGGTTGGTTATCGTGACCCGATTTTACGTAAGCATTTAAGCTTCTTAAAGGTACAGATCACATGACGATTAGCCTGCAAATTCTCAGTTCAATATATTTGCAGACCTAAGGGAAGAATGACTAGATAAGAAGCAAATGAGTCCAAAAATTGAGCACATATTGTATTGCGCCATGACAGTTTTAAAAGAATCGGAGGATCAAGGCCTAACCAGGAGAAAGGTTGCTGAAACAGCTGATATGAAGATGAGTAATGTGCAGTACTATCTCAAAACTAAGGAGCTGCTTTTAGGGGCTTTAACAGTTCGACAAGCACACGAACGAGGTCAGGCTGATTTTGGTTGGCTCAAAAGCGCGCATACCTTTAGCTTTGGTCAATATCATGATCCCAAACACATCCAGTACGGTGTGTTGCGTGTGATCAACGACGATCAGGTAGATGGCGGTGGAAGGATCACAATGAATCGCGGTGACAACGCCGAGATGCTGCTGTTCGAGATTCAAGAGGGATAATTGCAAAGCATCGCAGTCCGATAATTTGCGCTACCAATCGGCAGCTGGATCAACGATCTTATAAAGTAGCTTGTTGTATGTCTAATGCTTGGCCGCAGCGATTTGTTCCTACCAAGGAACGGCAACTAGTCGCTGTGTTAGCGCCTTCAACGCTTTACCTTTATTACTGATATTCCACGCAAGAAAATTTCCATAAATAGGCTTCTCCCCAAAATCAAAAGGTATGAGTGCGCCAGCGTCAAGGCGACGTTGAATGCGGTGTCGCGGCAAGTGGCCTATTCCAATTCCTGCCAGTATTGCTTCAACTTTTTGATCTTCGTTTTGCACGTAAAGCTTTTGCCCGTCGCTACTTAGGCCTTCACTGCGTTTTATGTCAACAAAGGAGGTATCGTGTGTGACGATACGCCGCAGTTTGGGGAGCACTTCTTTTAGGGTGTCAGGATTGCTAACCATGCCAGCCTGCGCATGATGGGCTGCAATTACCGGCACCAAGTCGGCACTCGTCATTGGTACGGCTCGAAAGCCCTTTTGCACGGGGACTGGCCCGGGCGAGCCGATAACCAGATCAACCCGCCCTAGTTCGAGGGCCTCCCAACCGCCGTTGAGTACGCATTCACAAATATCGATTTCAATCGTGGGATGCTCTTTGAGAAATTCGTGCAGTGCGCCAAAAAATACCGGGTACGATTGTAGCGACTCTACAGCGATACTGATGTGAGGCTCCCAGCCTGTGGCAACCTCTTTCGCCTTGTTGGCCAGTCGCGTCGTGGTTTGAAGGATTTCTCGACCCTCAGCCAGTATCAATCGACCCGCGGGCGTCAATACCGAGCGACGCCCCTGGCGTTGAAATAGGGCAATGTCTAACTGTTCCTCCAGCTTTTGCACTGCGTAGGATACAGCCGATGTGGCTTTGTTCAGATCTTCAGCGGCTTTTGCAAAGCTGCCACGCCGCTCGATAGCATCCAGGGTCTCAAGCACCTCGATAGTTATAGGGTTTCTGCTTGCCATTAGGTGTTTTAATTGTTCTGATATTTAGAACATTCTAGACATAAAATAGGTCTTATTACAAAATTCTCAGTCCTTACAATAGATCCATAGCTTAAGTAAACTCATCGAAGTACAGCATTGGAGCGATATATATGAAATCACTAATCAACAAAATAACCACCACAACCATCGGCCTGGATACCTTGCCTCTTCGCGTAGGCGCTGGTGTGATCTTCGCAGCACACGGAGCTCAGAAATTATTCGGCTGGTTTGGCGGACATGGCTTGGAAGGCACGGCAGGGTGGATGACGTCCATTGGTCTGGAGCCGGGACTGCTGATGGCGACGATGGCCGGTGGCGCGGAGTTCTTCGGCGGCCTATTACTGATTCTCGGCTTACTGGTACGCCCAGTTGCATTGATGTTAGCCGTTACCATGCTTGTAGCCATCGTTACGGTTCACCTGCAAAACGGATTCTTTTTGACGAATAATGGCTACGAATTTGGTTTGGCCTTACTGGCAGTCAGCATCAGCCTGGTGTTCAGGGGCGCTGGTAGCTTGAGTGCTGACCGCCTGTTGCAAGCCAAGCTGGCTAGCTAAATAAAAAAACAGGTCGACGCATTGATGTCGGCCTTTCAATCAAGCAGTCATTAAGAAGCAAGGTCATGGGATTTTTACAAAAGGGTCAATGGATAGACCAGTGGTACGACACCAAAAATAGCGGTGGTGAATTTCGACGCCAAGACAGTCGTTTCAGAAGTTGGTTAACGCCAAACGGCGAAGCCGGCCCCAACGCTGAATCCGGCTTCAAGGCAGAAAGGGGGCGCTACCATTTGTATGTATCACTGGCCTGTCCTTGGGCACACCGCACGCTGATTTTCCGACAGCTCATGCAACTGGAGGACTATATCGACGTCACCGTGGTTGAGCCCCTAATGCTGGGAAATGGATGGGAGATGAGCGACCCACTTTACGGTTTGGACTTTGTCTATCAGATGTATTTAAAAGCTGATGCGAGCTACGAAGGACGAGTCACGGTGCCGGTATTGTGGGATATGCAAACACAAACTATTGTCAACAACGAATCCTCAGAGATTATTCGCATGTTCAATACAGCGTTTAATCATTTAACCGGTAATACCGCGAATTATTATCCCGAGGCCTTGCACGAGACGATCCACACTTTGAATGAGCGTATTTACGACACCATTAATAATGGTGTCTATCAGGCGGGTTTTGCGACTACACAGACGGCATACGAATCGGCATTCCATGCCTTGTTTGATTCACTGGACTGGGTAGAGGAGCTGTTAGGGCGACAGCGCTACCTGGCAGGTGATCAGCTGACGGAAGCCGATTGGCGTTTGTTTACCACTTTGATTCGTTTTGATGCCGTGTACTTTGGTCATTTTAAAACGAATCGTCAGTTGCTGGCCGCCTACCCCGCTATCAGCGGCTATGTGCGAGAGCTATATCAGGTGCCAGGGGTAGCTGATACCGTCGATTTCGAGCATATAAAGAAACATTATTACGCCAGTCACCACACGATCAATCCAACTGGAATTATTCCCATGGGGCCGGCGCAGGATTTCACAGCAGCCCATGGCAGGCAAAGGCTCAAGGCCACTTAAGCCTTGGAAAGATGAAACCGATAACTCGGGAAAACACATGAACGTATTCGCCTTTGCAACAAGTAGCAAGAAACCCATCAACAATCATCTGGGGCGGCACACGACCAGCCAGCTTCAGGATGTTAAAACTGAGATACTTGACATCAATGATTATTGGTGGCTTTTTTAAAATATTTTTGAGCTTCTGGCTGATTTTCAAGGGTTTTAACTACACCCATTCACACGACAGAGTTGACATGAATGTGGAGCGCTCCCACCTATCGGCAACCACCTGATTAGCCAAACTCAGCCGACCAGCATACGTTCTATTTAACAGAGAACTACCGTAAAAAAAAACTAGTATCAGTCGCAGCAATCCTATCAGCTCCAACTGTCTCAATAGCAGACACGCCTCTAGGGGCGTCAAGTGCTGGGCGGTAAGCTGATGTTCTTCGGGATCAGCCCGCAGTTAAGTGTGGGTAGCTCAGATTATCTCAGTGCATTCTTTGGTGTAAATAAAACGCAATCCAGCGGTTCGGGTCTGTCCACTTATGAGATAAATGATGGGGTGTTGTCCTACGGCTTACATACGTCAGTAGTTGTCCCTTTGACTAATCATATCTCTGTCATCGGATTTGGTCGTATGGATGTACTGGCTGAGGACGTTGCTGACTCCCCACTAGTGGCAATGTGCGGCTCTGACAAGCAAGGCTCTGCCGGCTTCGCGCTCAACGTTTCATTTTGAACTGCCTACTGCTCTGGCAATGTGGTCGATGTGTTTCGTCATTTTTATAAGTCACACTGACCACCCGCAAAATATCCACTGCAGAAGAGGCGTAATGACACCGTAAGGACATCAAGCGATCCCAACATATTGATCGTATCGATATTTAGGAAAAATATTGCGAACAGTTCAAAAACAAGACCATAAGCCCAATTCCACTTTTCTGAGAGAACTTGCAGCAAACGATCAAACTGAACCTGAGAGCGCAGTATCCGATCGGAGTTTAAGCAAGCAATCGCGCACAAATCCTACGGTTGAGCTGATGTTCCCCAATGCGAGACACTTGATGTCCCGACTATCGGTGAGAAAGAAGTATTGATGGAAGTACGTGCTAATGTGCTGTGAGATATTGCGACAACGATCATTGTAGAATTATCACCACACATTAAAAATTCGACGTTCTGGCAATTTGCTTATCGATGTGCGCTGGAATTTCACCAACCAAAAACTAAGAAAAACTTCTCACTAGCATCCGCGTCTGCGAGTAGATCCATTCACCTTGTCTGGCACTAAACAAGCAACAGACATCCAGGCTGTTACCTTACAGTCATGTTGGAGGTGAAATGCAATAAACCTGTGGTATTCAGTTTTTAGCAGATTAACGGGATCAGCAAGTTTACCGCTCCGCTTTATTTGATAGCCATCAACATCCTACCTGGCTGCATCATGGCAAGGCCAAGAATAAATCAAGCCCCGTTTCTCTGTACCTACGGTATTAAACTCGAGTTGGGTGGTTGCGATCAAGTGGCTTGTGATGACACCTCCCACACCTGAAAATCGAATTTGGCTGATTGGTTCTCGACAGATCGTCAATAGATTCCGTGCAGCGTGACACGGCATGGGCTAATTGGGAATAACGTGTGGAGACCCTAAGTATGTTTCGAATTATTCGAACACTGTTTAACTTTGGGCCACACGCCACTGCAGCCAAGGTTGAGGCCGCCACGCGCACTCGTCAAACTGGCAAATCATGCTGCTGCCGATGCCTGTATTGGCGTTTCTCAATGCTCATTTGATATCTCCATCGCAGGTGATTTCCACAATTACGCTTGCCTGTTCGCTCAATCGCATGGCGGTTTTCTTGAGTGCTGAGTCACTCATTTTCTACCCTCCTTTTTGGTACTTCGCCGTTAGCTTGTCGTACTCGGTATGGGTGACTATATGACACCGCTGATAAGTGGCAAACATGGTTCTCACTTAAACCGTCCGCAACAGTTCTCTGAAAATTTCCAGTGCCATCAGATCAGACGTTATATCCAACGGCTCTGGCCCCGAGGCGTAACGCGCCATGACCAATTTTGCCTTGCGATCAACAAACAGGTTTTGTCCGTGAATACCGAGACAGAACAGAATGGGAGATTCACCACGTATCACATACCATTTTGAGCGATAGTGCATCGACATACCAGGAAAATACTCGGTGAAACTACCTTTGTCCCACGCATCCGGATCACCGTTGGTTTCTATATCCTCAATCCAGCCTTTGGGGATAATTCCTGCCCCATCGTCAACCATCAGTTTCCCTATTCTGGCAAGATCTCGCGTCGTCATCGACATTCCACCCGCGACTCGCGGAGCACCCAGTCGATCAACAGTAACCATTGCCGGATATTCTGCCCCTATCGTGGCCCAGATGTATTCTGAGAACAACTCCCCATACGGTTTGCCAGCAGCTCGTTCGATCACCCACCCAATAAGATCAGTACAGGGAGACTTGTAATCAAACACCCCACCGTGTGGCCTGTCAACAGCGGTAATAGTGCTGAAAAACGACCGCAAATCAGTGGCCGAATCACCCGGCTCAATCGGGTTCCAGTTGGTCGCCTTACGGTACTCTATGATTTGACCTTCAGTGGCAAGATAATCTTCGTCAAAACCAATGCCCGTGCGCATGTCGAGTAAATTCTGCAAGGTCGCACCTGCAAACGCACTGCTCCTAAGCTCTGGAAGATAGGACTCGACCGAAGCATTCAGATCTAGCATTCCCTGATCGACAAGAACCCCAACCAGGAGACCGAGCATGGATTTTGAAACCGACATCAATATATGCGGATCAGAGACCGTCATACCGTTGCGGTACGTCTCGTGCAGCAACTCGTTATTGTGCAACACTACAAGACCATCAGTATGTGAGTGTTGTAAAAATTCATCGCTGGTGACTTTCTTACCGTCAAACTGAATATCAGGCAACGCAAGATTAGAATCCGTTCCAAACTGTTTCACCTTGGTTGCATCGTGTTTGATAACCGCCGATGGCACAACCTCAGAGACATGATGAAATGCCCACTCGTTAAACGGAGCAGTTCGCCAATTGGCCAGCGTCACCTGTTTATCAGTGGATACAGGAAATTGATCTTTCATAAGAAAATTACTCGGTCTTTGGCCAACATCTAGTCACCAATCTGGATTGCTGGTGTCGTAAAAGACTATAGCGTACTCGGAAGGTACTGAACTTGGTTGGCGGCACGCATGGTTTTTGTTTTTGCACCAAAGAAAACACCGATTGAAGTCGTCGGGGATTCCTGCAGTTGAGTTAGCTTGTTTGATACTTAAAAAGAATAAATCGCGACTGTTGTTCAATTAAACCGTCATGCGGGCACAAGGATAGTATGTTCGTCCAGATGCAGTCTGATCCTGCATTGTTCGAACTGATTGTGATAGCTGAAAAGCGCTCAAACTGAGAAGGCAAAATTCTCTGTTTCGTCCTACAACAACGCAGGTGCATTAGCTACCCAGAACCCATAACAAGTAGCTTGCCAAAGATCAGTTTTCGAATCTGTTGTCAGCTCTACTTTATGTTGGTTCGAAGTAAACTTTAACGGAGCGTAAGGCCAGGGGCGTTCGTGGTGTCTAGTTTCATGCTTTTCTAAGAATCGGGTTCAGTGAATATCGATGGCAAAGGTACGGTTGCCAGGATTTCTTTTATAATCAGCAACGATCAGACATCATTGCTTTAAGTTAGATCTACCGCATTCATTTATGGTTAGCCCATAATTAGAGGCTCTTTACTCAATTATGCGAGGCGGATATGTGCTTAACATTGCGCAACCACCTTCTCCATCAGAGTATTTGTAGTCTATCCCCACGAGAGTTCTACGCTACACTGGGTTTCGAACAACCCGGAACTTCAATTTGTGGATACACCTGTTGGCGTCAAAATGCGTAATATGTGGCAGCACCTGTCACCACTGCCTGGTGGTAAATTACTTTTTAGCCTAGTTGTTGGCATTGTTATTCCCTACACCGGTTCGATGCGCGCCAGAGTAGAGCAACTTCAACCGGGACATGCAATTGTCAGATTGCCGGACCGCCGACGCATCCGTAACCACCTGCGCTCAATACATGCAATAGCGCTTGCCAACCTCGCTGAGTTCACTACGGGTCTGGCGACGCTATCGGGCATGCCGGATACCGCTCGTGCCATTTTGGTTGGACTTGAAATCGAATACAGCAAAAAAGCACGAGGAGATATTATCGGTGAATGCATCACGTCTATTCCAGTGACTGTTGAGCGCCAGGAATACAAGATTGAAGTGATATTACGCGACAGCGTCGGTGATACTGTGGCAACCGCCTGGGCACGCTGGCTGATTGCCCCGCAGGAAACCAGCTTCTACAAACCCTGACAGGAATCAGCTTCGTAGGGCTCATAATCTACGAGTTTAACAACCTAAATAACCGGTTCACACAAGCACTTTCATGCGCAACAATCAAAGTCGATTTACTAACACCACACACGGTATGTTTTGGATGCTGATGACTGGTTTATGTTTCGTAGCTGTCACCGTTTTTGTTCGATACATCGGAACCCGAATACCTGCACCAGAAGCCGCGTTCATACGCTACGCATTTGGCACTCTTTTGCTCCTTCCTGTAATCATTCAATTGATCACAGGCGTTGCAAAAATCCATTCCTGGCGAACAATGCTAGTTCGGGGAATTTTGCATGGCATTGGTGTCATATTATGGTTTTACGCAATGGCTCGAATACCGATTGCTGAAGTGACTGCGCTTGGTTACATCACACCCGTATTCATTACCATTGGAGCTGCCTTATTCCTTGGAGAAAAGCTACATATCCGAAGAATTCTAGCGGTCTTTTTTGGCCTGCTTGGCGTCATTATTATTCTGCGCCCAGGTCTGAGCGAAATTTCCAGTGGTCAGATTGCACAGCTTGCTGCCGCACCACTTTTTGCAGCATCAATGCTCATGACTAAAAAAATGACGTCCACTGAAAGTCTCACTGTCATCGTTACTGGATTATCCATTGTATGCACCTTCACGCTGATGCTACCTGCATTCAGCAACTGGGTGACACCCAATACTACCGAGATCACATTGCTTGCTCTGACTGCTGTGTTTGCCACGCTGGGTCATTACACCATGACCAAAGCGTTCAATCTGGCGCCTTTGTCGGTTCTGCAACCCATCAGTTTTCTACAGTTGTTGTGGGCCACCCTTTTTGGTGTAATTTTATTCGGCGAATCAATTGATATTTATGTCTTCATTGGCGGCGCTGTTTTGGTTATATCGACTTCGTATATCGCTTATAGAGAGTCCGTCGCAAATCGCACTTTGAAAGTACCCAATGGATATCACAAATAAACCAACGCCTCCATTCTGTTCAGCAACAACGCAAAATTCAGAAATTTCGCGGATACATCATCACCGATTCATGTGCGCGTAACTGATGAAGATGTCTTTTGCATTCCCTGACATGTAGAGCTCCCAAACAGATTACAAACGATGCTGAGGCAGTAGAGAAATCGTTAAAGAGCCTGACAATTTCCGCCACTGCCAACTGCCTTTAGACAAAAATTATCAACATCAATTCCAGCTAATTGCAGAACCAAATTAGCAGAATATTGCGGTAACATCCTGTGGATTCAGTCAACTACATAGGTATTCTGACAGCGCTTGTTACCGCAGCAAATACTAGTGTGCATCAGTAAATCATCGTATTAGTGTCGTTACCAAAGAGTGTTCGCAGAGTGTTCTTGAGCAACACGCCTATCGAAACACCTAGCTCACGGCGCAACCTCGTCAGCGGATCACCAAGATCGGTAAAATCAATAATAAGCTCGGCGCCAACCACATCTCGCGCCACCTCATGGGTGCTGGCCAGTGCATCGACAAGCCCGTTGTCGAGGGCTTCCTCGCCGCTCCAGATCAGACCCGAAAACAGCTCAGGATCACTGTCTAATCGTGTGCCCCGCCCGCCTTTGACCGCATCAATGAACTGCGCATGCACGTTGTCAAGCATTGACTGCAGCCGTTTAACAGCGACGTCGTCTACCGCTTCGAACGGGTCGAGCAGCCCCTTGTGCTCACCGGCTGTCAACAAGCGTCTCTCGATACCGAGCCGCTCAATGGCATCAACGGCCCCAAAACTATCGAGCCGCACGCCGATAGAGCCCACTATACTTGCGCGATTGGCGTAAATATTCTCGGCAGCGACAGCAACATAGTAGCCACCCGAAGCTGCCACATCACCAAGCACGGCGTGAACTGGCACATCCGGATGCTCTGTACGCTTCGCAATAATGGCATCGTGAACAAGGCCAGACTGTACTGGACTGCCTCCGGGACTGTTTATTTGCAATACGATGCCCCGCGTATTCTTGTCAGCGAATGCACGCTCGAGTGCTCTGCGAACGGGTTCGATACTCGCTGATGAATCTGGCCCAATGACACCCTCGATCCTGATCATTGCGGTGTGTCCACCACTGGACTCACCTGACTGAGTGCCCAAACCAGCTCCACCACTACCACGCAACAGCGCAAATACAACGCCTCCAATGAGCAACAATGTCAGCGATCGGAAAAATATCGACCAACGACGCGCGCGACGTCGCTCAACTAGAGACTCTCTGGCGAGTTCGTGAAGTAATCGTGTGGGTGAATCTGTGTCGGTGAAATTTGTCATGCTTATATTTACGTTGCAATTGATGGAATAGCACAATCGATCATGTGAATTCGCATCAAATAAATTAGTTACGGATGAAAAGTGACGCTTATTTCGTCAGATTTCCTTTGGTTGTACACTAGGTCTCGCTATGCTGCGTAAGCTGTGGCAGCCAAATGGTTAATCATAGTAAAAGGATCCAGAAGATGGACAATTTGATACGCAATTCTAACCGAACATGCCATTTATTCAGGGGTTGCCTTCTGCTCCTGCTGGCCGCTCTACTGACAGGTTGTGTGTCAATCGTCAGACCCAACTACACACAAACTCTCAGCGAGTTACGTTCTGGCGATTACTCGCTAGATCCAGAGCACGTGTATGTACATTTCAATATTGAGCATCTGGGTTTGTCCACGATTGTCGGGCGATTCAATTCAGTGGAAGCCACTCTGGATTTCGACCCCACATCTCTCGAAGAGCTCCAACTCGATGGTGTTATCGATGTGGCTAGCATCGATATGAATAACGAGAGTCTGGAGAATCGACTCCGCGGTGCTGACTGGCTCAATACTCAGAAATTTCCCGAGGCGCAGTTTCAAACGACATCCATAACAGCTACGCAGAACAACGATTTCGTTATTGCTGGGGAATTTTCACTCCGAGGCATAACCCGACCGATGTCTCTGAATGCAACTTTCAAAGGTGGTGCTGATAACCTGCTAACAGGGAAATACACGCTAGGCTTTTCGGCCAACGGATCCTTTCTTCGATCAGATTTTGGTATAGATGCCTTCGCCGCATTGGTGGCTGATGAGGTTTTTATTGAAATTCATGCAGAGTTTCAGAAGAACAACTAACCGTTGAATAAATATTGAATGAAAAAAGCCTCAGGTAGATTTGCCTCACAAAACTTTGTGAGCACATTAACGTTGTTGTCGAATCTAAATATCAGGTAACCCGGCCAGCCTTAGCTCTTGGTCTGCAATGCCGTTATTACTCTCAAGCTTTAGAGAGAAATATCCCATGATTCAGTCAATCGTTCGTTTGAGCGCTGTCATGCTGTTGGCAGCGACGATCAGTGCCTGCGGCAGCAAAGCGCCACGGCCGATTTCGGAACTGGCTTTGGCAAGTTCGGCCCTGA
Organism: Granulosicoccus sp.; assembly: GCA_047634635.1. GTDB lineage: Bacteria > Pseudomonadota > Gammaproteobacteria > Granulosicoccales > Granulosicoccaceae > Granulosicoccus. The sequence continues at coordinate 14,646 of JBLIIE010000113.1, forward strand.
AAAATGCAGAGACCTCCGGTGCACGAGAGTATGCACCTATCGAGCTGCGGATTGCCCGTGATAAGACCGAGGCGGCTGAGGGCGCCATGGCTGACGAGAAGTATGCCAAAGCCCACAGGCTAACGCAGGAAGCCAGTGCAGACGCAGATCTTGCACGAGCCAAGGCCAATGTCGAGAAATCTCGCCTGGCCCTGAAAGAGGCTAAGGATAACATCGAGATGATCCGCTCGGAAGCGACTCGAACAAGCATGTCCAAGTAGAACACTGGCAGCTAATCACCGCATAGGAAATTAATGATGAATAAACTGAATGTACGTCCTCTGATGTGCGCAGCGCTGGTATCCCTGGCTCTAGGAGCCTGCAGCAGTGCACCCAAGCCCAACGCTTCGCTTGAAGATGCGCGCGTTGCCTACAGCGAAGCAGCCAATACCGTCACGGTGGTCAAGCATGCACCTGAGGAGCTGGATAAGGCTCAAGATGCGTTAAACATGGCTAACAAGCAGTGGCGCAAGAAAGAGAGCCAGAGCAGTGTTGAGTACTACGCCTATCTTGTCAAACAGCGTGTGCGCATCGCCGGATTAATTGCCGAGAGCAATGAGACCGATCGCGAACTGGAATCCATGGAGCTCGAGCGACGTAACCTCACGCTGGACTTGCGTGAAGCAGAGCTTGTTAAGGCAAGGGAAGAATCACTGGAGCTGCAACGCCAGATAGCCGAGATGTCTGCTTTGCAGGCAGAGAAAACCGATCGCGGCATGGTGCTGACACTCGGGGATGTTCTATTTGATGTGAGTGAGGCAACCCTGGCACCAGGTGCAGCTCGCAACATTGATCAGATTGCCTCGTTCATGCAGCGTTATCCTGAAAGGGAAGCTGTCATTGAAGGGCACACGGACAGCATGGGCGAGGATGACTTTAATATTGACCTTTCTCGTGAACGTGCATTTGCAGTACGCCAGGCTTTAGTGAGTTCAGGTGTATTAGCCAGTCGTATCTCTACACAAGGTTTTGGAGAGTCCCTCCCGGTTGCCAATAACAACACATCAACTGGACGTCAGAAAAACCGACGGGTAGAGATCATCTTCCCGAATGCACGCACGCAGGTCAGCGAATACGACGAGTAGTATGTTTCGCCACGCAAGGCGGCCACGCCGACATGCAACAGCGCTGTCAAAATATCTTGCGCCCTTTTTTATCGGCCACGTTACTGGCGAACGTACTCCATTGCCGTGCCATCGCTTCCCATGATAACCATGCGGTTTACGCTGAGCTCATAGATGTTCCCTTCACCGGCAATGCCCTTCTGGCCGTTGATCAATTTACTGACCATCGAGCCCATGGCGTTATTGCTGGTGCTGTTCATCTCGACATTGCTGTGACGTATCTGGTCGCCGTCTAGTGACCATTTTCCCGTGAGTTCGAAGCGCATGTTGCCTAATACGGCTGCGCTTTCGCCCTGTGGCTCAATCGTGCCAAGCACGGTGCCATCTTGACGATACTCTATGGTAGTGCCTTGAGGCTCTTCGTTCGGGTATGGGTTCAGGCTCTTCACAGTCCAGGCACCAATAATCTGCAAGGCATCGGCTGTATCGATTGAGTCAGCGCCTGTGTAGTCCGGACGCGCCGGTGGAGTCAGAGAGGTGCAGCTGGTTAACAGCATCAGAGCTGCGAGGCTGGCGGTAAATGTCAGTACAGTTTTCATCTTGTAGCTCCTCGTCATTGACAGATGACTTGGCCAACCATATCACAAGGGATATTCAAGCTTCTTACAAACGATTGCCTATTCCTATGTGAAAACGACAAAGCTCAGAATACCGAGAGTAAGACTAAGGGTCTGGTGATTGGCATCACAATCTACGGGTGTCGAAGTTGGCAGATGGGCAGATGGGCAGATGGGCAGATGATGTTATCCGAGCTCTAGGCGCCATAAACTGCCACAGGGATTTTCAGACGGACCACTCCATATTATGATCCAATACATCGTGTGATTTGCATTGGCCTGCGTGCCTGACTAACAAACCCAACGGATCTCCCGCTACTCGTGTACCAATACCCGATAACACGCCGGCAAGAGAGGCACAAATAAACATCTCCAACAGAGTTACGTCGATAGTCATGCTCCTGACAGTGGCATTGTTCTGGGGTTTGAACTGGCCAGCCGTCAAGTTCATGATGACCGAGCTACCCCCCTTTACAGTGCGTGCTATCGCCTTCCCGACCGCTGCAGCACTGCTCGCCGTGATAGCCCTTCTACAAGGTGCCACATTGCGTCCAACCAAAGCTGAGCGATTACCGCTTGTGGTCTCAGGCATATTTGTTATTTTCGGATTCAATATGCTGACATCCTTGGGCCAGTCACTGACTGAAACATCGCATGCCGTCATCATCGCCTACACCATGCCAGTCATGACGGCCGTGCTTTCGGTAGTCTTCCTCAAGGAGAGAGTTGACTCAAGAGTAATCGCAGCGCTCGCAATCAGCATGCTTGGCCTGGTCGTATTGGCATCGAATGATCTGCTTGAACTGATAAAAAACCCTGCAGCCTCGCTCGTCATGCTGGCAGCAGCCCTATCCTGGTCAATTGGCAACGTTATGATCAAAGCCCATCCATGGCAACTTGCGCCAGCAGCACTCGCTTGCTGGTTTTTTGCGATAT